>NZ_JBSGET010000001.1:0-176654 GCF_053603035.1 Kitasatospora sp. NPDC004272
CGCGCCGGCGCTGCCCGCCGCCGACCCCGCCGCCGGGGAGGACCGCCCGCAGCCGGTCGGCAGCGGACTGGGCGAGCTGCTGCCGCCCCGCCCGCTGGGCGGCTTCCAGGCCGCCTTCCCGGCCGCGTTCCCCGGCACCCCGGCGCCCGGCGCTCCGGCCCCCGGCAGCCCGACCCCCCACCAGGCGCCCGCCGCGAACGCGCTGCCCGCGGGCGGGAGCACCCCGTCCGCGGTCGACCCGACGCTGCTGAACGGGCAGCGCCTGAACGGGCAGGCCCCGCAGGGCGCGCCGGGCGAGGGCGGCCCCGGGGCGGCCCTGGCACTGCCCGGCGGCGCCCCGGTCGAGGGGCGCACCCCGCCCCGGCCGGTCGCCGAACTCGCCCCGGCCCGCGGGCAGGCGCCGGACGGCCCGCGCCCGCTGCTGGTGTGGCCCGAGCCCGACCCGTCCACCCGGGGCGCGCTGGAGGCCCGCGGCTTCAGCCCGGTCGTCGTCGCCTCCCGCGAGGAGGTCGACGCGCAGGTGCCGCAGACCCCCGCCGCGCTGTTCGTCGACCCGCTGACCGGGCCGATCACCCGCACCGCGCTGCAGTCGCTGCGCACCGCCGCGCTGGCCGGACGGGTGCCGGTGCTGCTGGCGGCCGGCCTCGGCCAGGCCACCCGGGACGCCGCGTACGGCGCCGACCCGGCGGTGCTGCTGCGGGCGCTCGCGCCCCGGGACGGCGAGAACCACGCGGCCCGGGTGCTGCTGGTGGAGTCCGACCCGGAGGTCGCGGCGGCGCTGGTGGCCAGCCTGGAACGGCGCGGCATGCACGTCGAGCACGCCGCCGACGAGAACGAGGCGGTGGCCCGGGCCAGCAGCATCCAGCCGAACCTGGTGGTGCTGGACCTGCAGCGGATCGAGCGCCGCGACCTCGGGCTGCTCGACTGGCTGCGCGCCAACGACCGCCTGCACCGCACCCCGCTGGTCGTCTACACCTCGGCCGACCTGGATCCGCAGGCCCGGGCCGGACTGCGCACCGGCGAGAACGTGCTGTTCCTCGCCGAGCGCTCCACCACCGAGGACGTGCAGGGGCGGATCGTCGAACTCCTGGCCAGGATCGGCGCGTTGGGCCAGGTCGTGGCGGCGGGCAGCGGCGTCTCGTTCTGACCTTCCGTCAATTTGCCCGCGAGAGTGGCCCGGCCAGTGGGAGGCGGGCCACCAGGCGGGCACCGCAGGGGAGTTCGGCTCCGTCCGGCTGCCCGGCGGCGCACAGGGTGCCGCCGTGGTGCTCGGCCAGGTCCCGGGCGATGGCCAACCCCAGCCCGGCGCCGCCGAGTTCGCGGCTGCGGGCGTCGTCGAGCCGGGTGAAGCGCTCGAACACCCGCTCCCGGTCCGGCTCCGGGATGCCCGGGCCGTCGTCGCGCACCTCCAGCACCGCCGCGCCGTCCTCGACGGCGAGGCGGACCTCCACCCGGCCCTCCGCGTAGCGCTGGGCATTGTCCACCAGGTTGGTGAGCAGCCGGGTCAGCCAGGTGCGGTTCCCCAGCACCCGTACCCCGTCGGCCAGTTCGGCCCGGACCGGGACGCGGTCGGCCGGGCGGGCGTCCAGCACGTCGGCGAACAGCACGTCCAGGTCCAGGAGTTCGGTGGCGACCGGGTCGGCGGCGTCCAGCCGGGCGAGCAGCAGCAGATCGGCGGCGAGGTCCTGCAGGCGGACGGTGTCCTGCAGGGCGTCGGCGAGCAGTTCGGGCCACGACTCCGGATCGGGGTGGGCCAGCGCGACCTCCAACTGGGTGCGCAGCACGGCGATCGGGCTGCGCAGTTCGTGCGAGGCGTCGGCGATGAAGCGGCGCTGGCGCTGCCCGGCGTCCTCCAGCCGGTCCAGGGTGGCGTTGACGGTGACGGCCAGCCGGGAGACCTCGTCGGCGGTGCGCGGCACCGGCACCCGGCGGTGCAGGTCGTGGCCGGTGATCTCGGCGACCTCGGAGCGGATCGCCTCCACCGGGCCCAGCGCCCGGCCGGTCACCCGCCAGGTCACCAGGGCCACCAGCGCCACCAGCAGCGGCAGGGCGACGGCGAGCGCGGCGGCGGCGGTGCGCCCGGCCGCGTCCACCGTGCCGGTGGGTGCGGCCGAGTAGATGGTGAGCTCCCCGTCCGGGCCGTTGACGGTCACCGAGACCACCCGCTGCTCCGGGTCCTGCACCAACGCGCCGACGTACGCCCGGCCGTCCGGTTCGAAGGTCTGCCGGTACGAGAGCGGACCGTCCGGCGGCCGGGGCAGTTCCGGGGCCTGCGGCAGGGGGAGGACGACGCCGTAGGAAGCCGCCAGGTCGGGGGTGGTGGAGATCAGCTTCCCGCCGGAGTCGACCACCCGGACGATCGTGCCGCCGGGGCCCGCGATGACCGGCGGCAGGTGCTCGCGCTCGGCCAGCGCGGCCACCTTGTCGGCCTGCCGGACGGCGGACTGCTGGACGTCCCGGGACAGGTTGGCCTGCAGCACGCCGAGCAGGGCCACCGCGGTGCCGCTCAGGGCGAGGGCCACCACGGCGGTGGCGGCGAAGGTGGCCCGGGCCCGCACCGAGCGCGGCAGCAGGCGGCGCAGGGCACGGTGCGGGCGGCGCAGGGCACGGTGCGGGCGGCGGCGCGGGGCACCGTGCTCCTCGTCGTGGTCAGCCACCGTCCACCGCCAGCCGGTAGCCGGCCCCGCGGACCGTCCCGACCGCGCTGCGGCCGAACGGGGCGTCGATCTTCCGGCGCAGGGCGCTGACGTGCACCTCGACGATGTTGGGGTCGCCGTCGAAGGCGGAGTCCCAGACGCTCTCCAGGATCTCCCGCTTGGACACCACCCCGCCGGACGCCCGGGCCAGACACTCCAGCACCGCGAACTCCCTTGTGGTCAGCCGTACTTCGATGCCCGCCCGGGTGCAGGTCCGGCGGGCCGGGTCGATCGACAGGTCACCGAACTCCAGGGTCTGCGGCAGCCGGCGCCCGGTGCGGCGGACCAGCGCGCGCAGCCGGGCGACCAGCACCACGTACGAGAACGGCTTGGAAAGGAAGTCGTCGGCGCCGGTGTCCAGCGCCTCGGCCTCGTCGAGTTCGCCGTCCTTGGCGGTGAGCATCAGGATCGGCGTCTCGTCACCGGCCGCGCGCAGCCGGGAGCAGACCCGGTAGCCGTTCAGCCGGGGCAGCATGATGTCGAGCACGATCACGTCGTAGTCGTGCTCGGTGGCCAGCCACAGCCCCTCCTCGCCGTCGTGGGCGAGGTCGACGGCGAAGCCCTCGGCCCGCAGCCCGCGCTGCAGCGTGGCGGCGAGCCGCCGTTCGTCCTCCACCACCAGTACGCGCATGGCAGACAGCGTCGCAGGCGTCCGGCCCGAGCGGTGGGGCGGCTTCAGCCTGGCTTCAGGCGGGCGGCTGCATGCTGGGCGCCCGGCCGAACGGGACCGTTCCCCGGCCGCTTTCCCACGAGGGGGTCCACCCAGATGTCCGCACCGCAGTCGCCCGAGCCCGGGGCCGGGTCCGCGTCCGAGCCCGCGTCCGCGTCCGAGTCCGTTGCCGCTCCTGCTCCCGCCTCCGGTTCCGAACCGACCGATCTGACCAAGCTCGCGCCGCCGGAGCCCGGGACGGCCGCGCCCGCCTCCCCGCGCCCGCGGCGGCTGCTGCCCCGGCGGCGCGGGGTCCGCTGGCTGCTGGGCGCCGCCGTGGTGGTGGTGCTGGGCGCGGTGGCCGTCGGCGCGGGTGCCGCGCTGGAGCGCCACCACGACCGCTCGGTGCCCGTCTTCGACCGCGCCCACGCGGGGTGGGGCCCGGTTCGTGCCCCGGGCGTCCCCGAACTGCCGGACGGGGTCGGCAAGCTGGTGATCCGCGGCGAGGACGGCTCGGTCGAGGTCGTCCCCGGCGACGGGGCGCTGCCGCCCGGCGTCTCCGTCGGGCAGGGCGCCGGCCCCGGGGACGGGAAGCTCGCGCCCGCCGCGCTGCCCGCCGTCCCCGCCGACCAGGCCCTGGCCAAGGCCCTCGCGGCCGTTCCGGACGGCAAGGCCGCCGCCCTCGCGGTGGTCGGCCGCGAGGGCGGCGGGAGCTCCTGGTCGGTGGAGGTGCTCGGTGCGGACGGCGTGCGCCACCTGGTGACGGTGGACGGCACGGACGGGTCGGTCACCGGCAACACCGTCGCCGCCGGGCGCTGAGGCCGCCGGGCGCTGAGGCCGCCGGGCGCTGAGGCCGCCGGGCGCTGAGGCCGCCGGGGTCCGGGCTGCCGGGGTCAGTGGTAGGCGTGGACCACCGCGTGGCCCCGGCCCCGGCCGATCAGCCAGCGGTTGACCGGGACGGTGACCAGGAAGGCCAGCACCAGGGAACCGGCCAGCGACGCCCAGAACAGGAGTTGGCCCAGGCCGGCGTCCATCGCTCCCGGCACGGCCACCATGACGCCGTTGTCGATCAGCTCCATGACCACGATCGACACGGTGTCGGCGGCCAGCGCGACCTTGAGCGCGGCCCGGAAGGACAGGCCGGCCCGCAGCACGCCGCGCATGGTCAGCGCGTAGCCGAACACGAAGGCGAGCGCGGTCGACAGCACCACGGTCGCGCCGTTGTGCAGGCCGAGGCCGACGCCGATCACCTGGCCGAGCACCTCGCCGATGGCGCAGCCGGTGAGGCAGTGCAGCGTCGCCTGTGCGGCGGTGCGCCAGCTGCTGCCGCCGACGCCGTGGTGCGGGTGGCCTCCGTGGCCGGCGTGCTCGTGCCCGGGGTGCGCGCTGTGCTCCATGACGGCCCTCCTCGTCCGGTCCGGCGGGTTCTCCCGGTCGCAAGGAACGTTATACCCCCCTGGGGTATTTCGAACCGGCTGCCGGGATCCTCCCGGGGAAGGCCGTCAGGAGTCCCGGCTCAGCCCTGCTCGGCCCGGCCGCCCTGCTCGCCCTGGCCACCCTGCTCGCCCTTGCCGAGCAGCGTCACGGCGAGGCGGTCGGCCGCGTAGTCCGCGCGGATCACCTTCTTGTCGAACTTGCCGACCGAGGTCTTCGGCACCGACTCGATCACCGACCAGCGCTCCGGCAGCTGCCAGGAGGCGACCCGCTCGGCCAGGAAGGCCCGCAGCTCGGGGAGTCCGGCCGTGGCGCCGGGGCGCAGCACCACAGTGGCCAGCGGGCGCTCGCCCCACTTCTCGTCCGGGACGGCCACCACGGCGGCCTCGGCGACCTCGGGGTGGGCCATCAGGTGGTTCTCCAGGGCGACCGAGCTGATCCACTCGCCGCCGGACTTGATCACGTCCTTGGCGCGGTCGGTGAGCGTCAGGTAGCCGTCGGCGGTGATGGTGCCGACGTCGCCGGTGCGCAGCCAGCCGTCCGGGCTGAACTTGTCCTCGGGCGCGTCGGCCTCGTTGCCCGCACCGCCGAAGTACGCCCCGGCGATCCACGGGCCGCGCACCTCCAGCTCGCCCTCGGCGACGCCGTCGTGCGGCACCGCCTCGCCGCCGGGGCCGATCAGCCGGGCCTGCACGGAGGACGGGAAGACGCCCTGGGTGACCCGGTAGGCCCACTCCTCCTCGCCGGTGACGCCGGCCGGCGGGTGGGCGACGGTGCCCAGCGGGGAGGTCTCGGTCATGCCCCAGGCGTGGATGACCCGGATGCCGTGCCGCTCCTCGAACGCCTTCATCAGCGCGGGCGGACAGGCCGAGCCGCCGATGACGACGGTCTCCAGGGTCGAGGTGTCGTAGTCGCCCGCGTCCAGCTCGTCCAGCAGGCCGGTCCAGATGGTCGGGACGGCGGCGCCGAAGGTCGGCTTGACCCGGTCGATCATCGTGGCGAGCGGCTCGGGCTGCAGGAAGCGGTCCGGCATCAGCAGGCTCGCGCCGGTCATGAACGCCGCGTGCGGAATGCCCCAGGCGTTCACGTGGAACATCGGCACGACCGGCAGCACGGTGTCGCGGGCGGTCAGGCCGAAGCTGGAGGCGGCGATGATCTGCATCGAGTGCAGGTAGATCGAGCGGTGGCTGTAGACCACGCCCTTGGGGTCGCCGGTGGTGCCGGAGGTGTAGCAGAGCGCGGCGGCCTGCTTCTCGTCGATGTCGGTCTGCCACGGGTAGTCGGTCGGCCGGCCCGCGAGCAGTTCCTCGTAGTCGTGCACCGTGCCGCCGAACCCGGCCAGCAGCGCCGGGTCGTACCCGCCGGACACCACCACGTGCTCGACCGTGCCGGCCAGCTGCGGCAGCACGGCGGCCAGCAGCGGCAGCACCGAGCCGTTGACGATCACCACCCGGTCCGCGGCGTGCTGGACGATGTAGACCAGCTGGTGGGCGGGCAGCCGCAGGTTCAGGGTGTGCAGGACGGCGCCCATCGACGGTATCGCCAGGTACGCCTCCTGGTGCTCGGTGTTGTTCCACATCAGGGTGCCGACCGGCTCGCCGTCGACCACCCCGAGCTGCTCGTGCAGCGCGTGCGCGAGCTGGGCGGCGCGGGCCCCGACCTCGGCGAAGGTGCGCACCACCGGGCCGTCCTCGGTCCAGGTGGTGACGGTCGACCGGCCGTGGATGGTGGACCCGTGCTGCAGAATTCGGGCGACTGTGAGCGGAACGTCCTGCATCGTGCTGTACACGGGTCCTCCTTGACCGGCCGGCACGTTGCTACCGACAGGTAGCAACCGATGCTTTCGATTGTTTCCCCGCTCCTCCCCCGCTGTCAGTAGTCGCAACCGAGATGAGACCGACGGCTCCCGCCCAGGTCGCGGGACGTGCACGCCCGAGTCCGGGGCGTGGCGGAACCCCGGTCGGCGGCCCCGCCGGGCCGACCGCTTCGAACGGCGGAGGACCACCCGTCCGTCCGCTCCCCGCGCCGGCCCCGGGCCGCGGGACGCCGGCCTCGCGCCGTGGCCGCGCCGACCTCGCGCCGTAGCCCCGCCGGCCTCGCGTCGTGGCCGCGCCGGTCGCTCAGCGGGCGACCGGGCCGTCCAGCTGGTCGCGGTCGATGGTCAGCGCGGCGCCGCCGTACGTCTCCTGGGCGTTGCCGTGGTGCTGGTGGATCCGGGCGTGGTCGGCCCACAGGTCGTCGCCGAGCCGGCCCGCGCCGTCGGTGGTGGTGGCCCGGTCGTCCCAGCGGGCGTACCAGACCGCGTCCGGCAGCGGCGCGCTGCCGGCCCGGGCGGCGGCGGCCAGGTCGGCCACGCCCGCGTCGGTGGAGGAGTAGAAGCCGGAGCGGTAGCCCGCCCGGTGCAGCGCCTGCGTCCAGCCGACGGTGAAGTCCATCACCGCCTGGCTGCACGCCGAGTCGCCGCGCGGGTACGCCTCGACGTCCAGGTAGACGGGGGTGCCGGTGCGCAGGCCGAGGTCCTTCACCGCGCGCACCGCCTCGGCGGCCTCCTCCTTGCCCTGCTGCACCGCCTTCGCCGGGTCGATCCGCTGCGCCTTTCCGGCCGCCGTCATGCACGGGGCCTGCCGACCGACGTGGGTCGGCACCACCCGCCAGCCCATCGCCCGGACCTCCCGCACCCAGGCCGCGGTCAGCCGGGGCTGCGCACAAGCCCGCTGCCGTCCGCTGGTGTAGATCCCGACCGCCTCGTACGGGGAGGTGCCCCACCAGGCGCGCATGGTCTCCAGCGGGGGCGCCGTGCAGGCGTCGAACCCGGCGCCGGTGAACACCTCCACGGGCAACGGGGAGCGGCGCGAACGCAGCGGGTCGGACAGCACCGTACGGCTCAGCCGGACCAGTGGCGGCTCGGCGGCGGACCCGGTCGCCGTCCCGGTCGCCGTTCCGGTCACGACCCCGGTCACGACCCTGGTCACGACCCCGGTCGCGGCTCCGGGGGCCGTCCGGGCGACCGTCCCGGCGGCCGTCAGCGGGGCGGCCTGGTGGGCCACGGCGGGCAGCCGCTGGGCGGTGAGCTCGGGGGTGAGCTGCTGCTCCTGCCTCTGCCCCTGCCTCTGCCCCTGCTGCCGTGCTGCGGCCGGGGGCGCGGGGCGGGCTTCGGCCCGGGCGGGGGTGGCCGACGGGCCGGCCGCCAGCATTCCGACGGCGTCCTGGTCGGTGGCGAGCAGCAGGACGAGGGACGCGGCCGTCAGGGCCGCCGGGCCGAGGTAGCGCATCCCTCCAGGACTACCGACGCGGCGCCGGGTCGTCCGGCAGGACACGCTGCCGGTGCCGCCGGGTCACCCGGGCGGCTCCGTGCCGCACCCTGCCGGTAACCGGCTTTGACCATTTGTGCTCCTTACGCCAGACTCGATCCCATGTCAGGCGCGCCCCTCACCGTTGAAAGAACAAGCGAAATCCCGATCGCCACCACCGTTTCGAAGGTCGATACCGGATCCGGTCGAACCCGCCCGGCCGAACGCGGTGTGCGGCGGCGGGTGCGGCGGCGGCTGGGGAGCGTTCCGGCGCCGGTGCTGTGCCTGGTGTCGATGCTGGCGGTGCAGCTCGGCGTGGCGGCGTCCAAGCCGCTGTTCGGCGTGCTGGGCGTGGCGGGCGCGACCTTCCTGCGGATCTCCTTCGCCGCCGTCGTACTGCTCGCCGTCACCCGGCCCCGGCTGCGCGGCCGCAGCCCCCGCGACCTGGCGCTGGCCGGGCTGCTGGGCGTCGCCTCCGCCGGGATGACGCTGCTGTTCGCGGCGGCCGTCGACCGGCTGCCGATGGGCACCGCCGCCACCATCGAGTTCCTCGGCCCGCTGGCCGTCGCCCTGGTCTTCGCCCGCCGCGCCGGGCACGTGCTGTGGGCGGTGCTGGCCGCCGCCGGGGTCGCCCTGCTCACCCTGCTCGGCGGTGGCGGCTCCGGCGGCCTCGACCCGGTCGGTCTGGCCTGCGCGTTCGGCGCGGCCGCCTGCTACGCGGGCTACATCCTGTTCACCGACAAGGTCGGCGCGGCCTTCCAGGGCTTCGAGGGCCTGGCGGTCTCGTTCACCATCGGCACCGTCGTGCTCGCCCCGTTCGGCGCCGCCGAGGCGTTGCACGGCCTGTCCGGCTCCTCCTCCCCCGTCCTGCTGCTGCTCGCCGTCGCGGGCGTCGCCCTGCTCTTCCCGGTGCTGCCGTACGCGCTGGAGATGACCGCGCTGCGCCGGATGTCGCAGCGGGTGTTCAGCGTGGTCGTCAGCCTGGACCCGGCGGTCAGCGCCCTGGTCGGGCTGCTGGTGCTCGGCCAGGTGCTGGGCCTGCCGCAGGTGCTCGGCATCTGCTGCGTGGTCGTCGCCAGCGTGGGGGCGACGCTCACCGCGCGCCGCTGAGCCCCGGCGGGGGCCGGACTCCGCTCCTGCCCCGTTCCGGGTCCGCTCCGGTTCCGCTGGGACCGGGAAGCGCCTCGGGGGCGCGGCGGCCGCCGTAGCGGCACCGCGCCCCCGAGGGGTGCTGATCGTCGTTCGTCGTGTGCCCCGAGGCGGTGACCCTTTCCGTTCCCGGGTGCTCCGGCGGTCCGTGCTCCGTCCGGTCCGGCGCCCCCGCCGGTCCGTCCGCACCTCCCGCCGGGAGGTCAGTACGAGTAGACCGGCGCGAAGACGAAGTTGAAGTTCTTGTTGGACTGGTCCGCGTAGACGACGCCCGAGTTGCCCTTCACCCCGAGGGTGTTGTTCTGGTTCGACGCACCGGCGCCGGTGGCCGTCTGCTGGGCGGAGTTGTAGTTGCCGTCGACCGACCCGAAGATGTTGCCGCTGCCGAAGTCCGAGACCACGCCGCTGTTCGAGCCGTGGTCGGCAGCCGCACCGCTGTCGGCCGCCGCGGCACCCGCTCCGGCCAGCAGCAGGCCGGCGGCGAGCGGGACGGACGCGACCAGCGCGGCCAGACGTGTGGTGCGGGAGCGCGCCATGGGATTCCCTCCGTTGGTACTTACCGGTCATTGCTAGATGGAAAGTCGTTCCGGAGTCCGTGGCCAGACGGGGCTCCGGGGGCTGCGACGCCGAGGAACAGACTTCCGCAACAAATCGACAAAGCACCAGCACCGCTGAGTCTTTTCCCCCATTAGCGTGACGCGGGGGCAAGGGCGCATAACCCCGGGACGATCGGTTCGTCGACAGACACACCGCTCACCAGCTGCGACTTGGCCCGAACGGCGGGGCCCGGCACCCCGTTCGGGCGGGGGCGCGGCCACCGGTTTCCGGCGAGTCGTGCGAGCCCCGGGGCGCACGAACGGTCGGCCCACGCCCCTTTCAGGTCGAATGACCGCGCCAAGTCGATATTTCAAGCCACCCGGCCGGATTTCTCCTATCATGCGGATGCCGGATTATGATGGTCAGGTAAATTGCGCGCGAATTTCCCGACCATCATCTTGTGATGGTCGGGAAATACCTCCGCCGGTCCGGGGCGGTGCGGCCGCCGCCCCGCCGGCCCCCGTCAGAGCACCTTCCCGGGGTTGAGGATGCCCAGCGGGTCGAACGCCGCCTTGATCTGCCGCTGCAGCTCCAGCCCGACCGGGCCGAGCTCCCGGGCCAGCCACTCGCGCTTCAGCAGGCCGATGCCGTGCTCGCCGGTCACCGTCCCGCCCAGCTCCAGGCCGAGCGCCATGATCTCGTCGAAGGAACTGCGGGCCCGGGCGGTCTGCTCCTCGTCCTTGGCGTCGAAGATCACCACCGGGTGGGTGTTGCCGTCGCCCGCGTGCGCGACCACACCGATGGTCAGCCGGTGCCGGTCGGCGATCTCCGCGACGCCGCTCAGCATCGCGGCCAGCGCGCTGCGCGGCACCGCCACGTCGTCGATCATCGTGGTGCCCAGCCGTTCCAGTGCGGGCAGCGACAACCTCCGTGCCTGCAGCAGCAGTTCGGACTCCGCCCGGTCCTCGGCCGGCACCACGCCGGTGGCCCCGGCCGCGGTGCACAGCTCGCCGACCGCGGCCAGCCGCTCCCGCTGGTCCGGGCCGTCGAAGGCGACCAGCAGCAGCGCCCGGGTCGACTCCGGCAGCCCCATCCGGGCCATCTCGTTCACCGCCCGGACGGTGGTGGCGTCCATCAGCTCCATCAGCGAGGGCGTGTGCCCGGCCGCCATCACCTCGCACACCGCCGCCCCTGCGGCGTCCACCGAGTCGAACTCAGCCGCCAGCACCAACTGCGGCCCCGGTGCGGGCCGTAGCGCCAGCACCGCCTCGACGACCACGCCCAGCGTGCCCTCCGAACCGACCAGCAGCCGGGTCAGGTCGTACCCGGCCACGCCCTTCGCGGTGCGCCGCCCCGTCCGCAGCAGTCGCCCGTCGGCCAGCACCACGTCCAGGCCGAGCACGTACTCGGCGGTCACGCCGTACTTCACGCAGCACAGGCCGCCGGCGCCGGTGCCGATGTTGCCGCCGATGGTGCAGGACTCCCAGCTCGACGGGTCCGGCGGGTAGGCCAGCCCCAGGGCCTCGGCGGCGCGGGACAGTTCGGCGTTGACCACGCCCGGCTGCACCACGGCGATCCGGTCGACCGGGTCGAGGCGCAGGATCCGGTTCATCCGGGTCAGCGACAGCAGCACGCAGCCGTCCACCGCGTTCGCCCCGCCCGACAGTCCCGTCCGGGCGCCCTGCGGAACCACCGGCACCCGCAGCTCGGTCGCCGTCCGCAGCACGAACTGCACCTGCTCGACCGTCTCCGGGAACACCAGCACCGCGGGCTCGCCCGCCGCGCAGAACCCGGCCATGTCCCGCGCGTACGCGGCCGTCACGTCCGGATCGACCGCGACCGCCCCGTCCGGCAGCCCCGCGCGCAGCCGTTCGACCAACCCACCCACGACAACCTCCACTCGTCTCGTCCGGCACTCTCCTCCCCCTCCGCCGTCCGGACAACCTCCCGCCGCCCCTCCCGCCGCCCCCTCCCGCGGTGTCGGTCCGATCGGGCACCCTGGGCCCATGCGCGCACCACGGATCCAGTGCCCCGACTGCGACCGCCCGGTCGCCCTCATGCCCACCCGCCGCACCGGCTACGGCGTCGTCCACGACCACAAGCGCGACCGCCGCTCGCTCGCCCTGTGCACCGGCAGCATGCGCCAACTCCCCCTCAGCGAAGCCACCCTCTGGCAGGACGCCCTCCCCGGCCTCCCCGGTCCGGAGGCCCCGCCCACCCTGTTCTGACCCCGGCCCGTCCGGCTCCGGCTGAGACCGGCCCCGGCGGAGGCTGACCACCCTCCGCCGCTCCGGGGAGCATCCCGTCCCGCAGGCCGGCATCCAGGGGACACCCATGACGCAGCACGGCACCGCCCGGTACCAGTACTTGGAGTCGCTCGACTCCTCACGCACCCTGCGGGCCAGGACCGGCGCCGCCGTCGACCACCACCCGTTCCGGGTCCACCTGCACGGCGCCCGGTCGTACCGGGAGGCCGCGGACCTGATCCTGGCCCGGGCCCGGACCGCCGACCCCGCGCAGCCGTTCCTCAGCCGCCTGCTGCCCGAACTCAACGGCCCCGCCGCGTGCCGCCTCGGCACCGACCAGCCGGAGCACTTCGACAACCGCAGTCGGCTGCGCGCCTCCCGCTCCCCGCTTGACCAGGCACGTCTGGGGCACGGGGCGGACCTGCCCGAGAAGGCGATGCAGCTCCGGAACGTCGTGTGCAGGTCGATCGCACGAAATCTCCCCCGACAATTCAGTTGTTTGCGGACGGATCGTGGCGGAACCGGCGTCGTACGATCTCCGCCGGAGCGTCAACCGGTGGCCCCGCCGAGGGGAAGGGACCGTGAAACTCGGACATGGGTCGGGGGCGTACGACGGGGGTGCGCGAAGGGACCGGGCGGGTTGCAGGAGGCGTCTCGTGAGCGGTTACACAGTGGTGACAGGATCACGACGATGAGCCAATCAATGATCTGACAGGATCTTCACATCGCAGCCGCTGAGGTTCACGAACGAGCAGCGGGCTGATTTCTGACGCTCATCCAATTGACCAGTTCCTGGGGGGAACCACCATGTCCGCACGCCCGTTCGCTCGCCGCTCCCGCCTGCTCTCCGCGATCACCCTCGCCGTCGCCACCGGTGCCGCCGTGCTCACCCCGGCGACCGCATTCGCCGGCACCTCGGCCGACACCCCGTCCGCTGCTTCGTCCGCTCCGGCCGCCACGCCGTCCGCTACTTCGTCCGCCCCCTCCGACCCGGCCGCCACCCCGTCCGCTACTTCGTCCGCCTCCTCCGACCCGGCCGCCGCCAAGCCGCTGACCGCGAAGCTGTCGGCGCCCTCGGAGATCACTCCGCTGACGCGTGGTGGCAGCACCGAGAGCATGACGCTGACGGTCACCAACGACTCGGACCAGGCACAGCCGTTCCACCCGGAGGTCCTCGTGACCCCGACCGGTCCGGCACTGACCATGGACGACCCGTACAGCTTCAGCGCCCAGGCGATCGACGCGCCGCCGACCTGGGGGCTGGCGACCTGGAGCGAGAACCAGTCCGGCGGCTGGGTGCTGCCGGACCACGGGATGCCCTCCAGCCAGTTCACCGTGCCGGCCCACCAGACCTACACCTGGTCGGTCTCCGTCGGCGCCACCGCTCGCCTCGCCGCAGCTGACTCCGCCCTGACCTTCACCCTGGCGAACGACGCGGACAACAGCACCAACCTCGGCTCGGTCACCATCCCGATCACCCCGATCACCAACCCCGACCCGGCCGCCGCCAAGCCGCTGACCGCGAAGCTGTCGGCGCCCTCGGAGATCACTCCGCTGACGCGTGGTGGCAGCACCGAGAGCATGACGCTGACGGTCACCAACGACTCGGACCAGGCACAGCCGTTCCACCCGGAGGTCCTCGTGACCCCGACCGGTCCGGCACTGACCATGGACGACCCGTACAGCTTCAGCGCCCAGGCGATCGACGCGCCGCCGACCTGGGGGCTGGCGACCTGGAGCGAGAACCAGTCCGGCGGCTGGGTGCTGCCGGACCACGGGATGCCCTCCAGCCAGTTCACCGTGCCGGCCCACCAGACCTACACCTGGTCGGTCTCCGTCGGCGCCACCGCTCGCCTCGCCGCAGCTGACTCCGCCCTGACCTTCACCCTGGCGAACGACGCGGACAACAGCACCAACCTCGGCTCGGTCACCATCCCGATCACCCCGATCACCAACCCCGACCCGGCCGGTTCGTCCACCGGTCAGGGTTCGTCCGCCACCAAGCCTGCGGGTGCCGCGGTGCCCGCCGCCCTGGTCGCCCCGGTCGCCGGCGCCCCGGTCGCCGCCACGCTCACCAACGACACCACCACTCCTGCCGCCCACAACCTCGCCTCCACCGGCGGCGGCAGCAGCGCCCTCCCGCTGGTCGGTGCCGGCGGCGCCATGGTGGTGCTCGGTGCCGGCGCGATCCTCTACTCCCAGCGCCGCCGGGCCGCACAGGGCTGACCACCACCGCGCCGCACGGCAGGACACAGAACCAGAAGACGGTGCCCCGAGTCGCGCAAGCACTCGGGGCACCGCCGGTGAAGATGAGGCCTTGAGCCTCGCGGCTGTCCTGGCGGGCATGGGGCGGGTGAATCCGGCCGAGCCGATCGATTCGTGCGAGCGGCCGGAGGACCGAGAGATCCAGCGAGGTCTCACGGTGTGCGGCGGGACGAGGCAGAGGGCCCCGGGCGGGCGAGTGACGTCGGTGGCGGCAGCGAACCGGGCAACACCCGAGGATGTGCCGCCCTGCTGGCACTGAACGGAGCGGAAGGGCGGACCGGGTCCGAAAACCCTGACGCCCGCCAGGTGCGCGCCCCGTTCAACAGCCCGGCACGGAACGACTCAGGGCGGGTACCGGAATCTCTCCGGTACCCGCCCTGAGGTGCGGTTTCATCCGCCTGCGCGGAGGGTGTGGGATTTGAACCCACGGTGGCGCGAGGCCACGACAGTTTTCAAGACTGGTCCCTTAGGCCGCTCGGGCAACCCTCCTCGGTGGGGGTCAGCCTAACGGGTCGGAGCGGCCCGGGTGCACACCGTTTCCGGGGCGGGGTGGGCGGGGTCAGTTGTCGCCCTTGCGCTCGCCGAGGGTGACGGTGGTCTTGGCGGCCTTGCCGTCGCGCTTGTACTCGACCTCGACCTTCTCGCCGGGCTTGTGCGTCCAGATCTCGCTGACCAGGGTCGGGCCGCTGTCGATGGCGATGCCGCCGAGCTTGGTGATGACGTCGCCGGCCTTGAGGCCGGCCTGGTCGGCGGGGCCGCCGGGGGTGACGGCGGGGGTGCCCTGGACGGCGGTGGTGGAGATCTGGGCGCCGTCGCCGGTGTAGTTGTCGTTGCGCAGGACGCCGAGGATCGCGTAGACGGGGGTGCCGTCCTTGATCAGGGTCTGGGCGACCCACTTGGCCTGGTTGATCGGGATGGCGAAGCCGAGGCCGATGGAGCCGGCCCGGCCGTTGCCGCTGGTGTTGGACTGGATGGCGGAGTTGATGCCGATCACCGAGCCGGAGGCGTCGAGCAGCGGGCCGCCGGAGTTGCCCGGGTTGATCGAGGCGTCGGTCTGCAGGGCGTTCATGTAGGAGGCCTGCGCGCCGGTCTCGTCGCCGGAGGCCACCGGGCGGTCCTTGGCGGAGACGATGCCGGTGGTGACGGTGCCCTCCAGGCCGTAGGGGGCGCCGATGGCGATGGTGGCGTCGCCGATGGCGACCTTGTCGGAGTCGCCGAGCGGCAGCGGGGTGAGCTTGTCGGTCGGCGGGTTGTCGAGGCGGACGACCGCGACGTCGTAGCCCTGGGCGCGGCCGACGACCGAGGCGCCGTAGGAGGAGCCGTCGGAGAACTTGACGGTGAGCTTGCCGCCGTTGGCGGCGGGGGCGACCACGTGGTTGTTGGTCAGGATGTGGCCCTCGGTGTCGAAGACGAACCCGGTGCCGGTGCCGGACTCGCTGGAGCCCTCGGCCTTGATGGTGACGGTGGAGGGCAGCGCCTTGGCGGCGATCCCGGCGACCGAGTCGGGGGCCCGGTCGAGGTTCTGGTGGGTGTCGCCGACCGAGACGGTGGTGCTGCTGTGGCCGGCGCTGCTGCTGCCGCCGTTCTTGCCGTGGTCGGTGACGGAGGCGCCGATCGCGCCGCCGACCAGGCCGGCGACCAGGGCGACGGCCGCGACCAGGGCGACCAGTCCGCCGCGCTTGCGCTTGCGGGGGCCGCCGTCGCCGGGCTGCGGGGCGCCCCAGGGGCTGCCGGGGCCGCCGCTGCCGGCGCCGCCCGCGGGGTCGCCGCCGGTGGGGTGGCCCCAGCCGCCGACCGGCTGGCCGGCGCCGAACGGGTGCTGCGGGTGCTGCGGGTGCTGGGGGGCGTTCGGGTCGCCGGGGGCGGCCGGGCCCTCCTGGAGGACGGGCGCGGGCAGGGTCGGCAGCGCGGTCTCGGTCACGGCCGGGGCGGGCGCGGCGGCGACCGGGGCGGCGGCCTCGTCCGGGCGGGCGAACGGGCTGGCCGGTTCGGAGACCGAGCCGTACGGGTTCTGGAACGGCGGCGGGGTGTCCAGCGGAGCCGGGGCCGGGGCGGCGGGGGCGGCGGGCACCTTGCCGAGCTGGATGGTCTGGTCGGCCGCGGGCGCCTCCGGGGCCGGAGCCGGGACCTGGGGCAGCACCGGCGGCGGCGCGTCCAGGTAGGCCGGGGCGGCGGGCGCGGCGGGCGTACCGGAGCCGGCGGCCACCGCCTCGGTGCCGGTGGGCCCGGTGGCCTTCTCCGGCTGGGTGGTACCACTCGTGTGCTCGGTGCTCACGGACGACCTCCATCGCTGAACAGAACCTTCGGCCGCGAACCGCGGCGCCGGGATCACGCTTCACAACCTCGGGGCACAGTTTTTCCTATGCCGGATTCGGACACCGTAAGCGGGGCCCTGAAGAAATCATGAGAAGCCTTAGGCCGCCCTGACATGCACACCAGGACGTGCGCGCCGGCAGTCCCGCGATGCGGACGCCCCGCCCCCCGGTCTTGGCGTTCCCCCGGCCGGAGGCTAGCCTGTCGCTCCTGTAAACCGAAGAACGTCGCGGGAGCTTGGACCAGCCAGGCTGAGAGTGCGCCGGTTCGACCGTAGGGCATGGCGGTGACGCCACCACGGCCGAGGGGGCGCTGACCGCCGGAACCTGTCCGGGTAATGCCGGCGTAGGGAGTATCGGCCATGACGGCTGTTCCGTCTGCCCAAATTTCCGATGGCGCGCCCGGGGCGCGTCCCGAGGCCCCGCTGACCCTCGACACCGCCCCGCCGCGCACCCTGGACTTCCGGGCGCTGTTCGCGCTCTGGGCCAACCTCGGGGTGAGCCTGATCGGCTTCACCAGCGCCGCGACGGTGCTCGGCGAGCCGGGCGGGGAGCTGGGCTTCGCGGCCGCCGTGACGGCGGTGGTCGCGGGCACCGCGATCGGCACCGCGATGCTGGCGGTGGCGGCCCTGGTGGGCGCCCGGACCGGCGCCCCGGCGATGGCGGTGCTGCGCGGCCTGTTCGGCACCCGGCTGTCGTACCTGCCGACGGTGCTGAACATCGTGCAGTGCGTCGGCTGGGGGGTGTACGAGCTGACGGTGGTGGCCTGGGGCGCGCAGACCGTGTCCGGCACCGCGGGCTGGCGCTGGCTGTTCGTGCTGCTGGCGGGCGTGCTGACCACGGTGCTGACGATCTGGCCGCTGGGCGCGATCGCGGTGCTGCGCAAGTACGTGGCGGTCGCCGTGGGCGTGGCGATGGTGTACTTCACGGTGCAGTTCGCCCGGCGGGGCTTCCCGGACCCGGGCGCGGGCAACTGGCACGGCTTCCTGCACGCGACGGACGCGGTGATCGCGGTGTCGGTGTCCTTCGTGCCGCTGGCCGCGGACTACACCCGGCACGCGCGCAGCTCCGCGAAGGCGTTCTGGGCGACCTTCTCCGGCTACACGGTGGCCCAGGTCTGGTGCTACGTGCTGGGCATCGTCGCGCTGCTGCAGTCGGGCGGCGACGAGAGCCGGATCTTCGAGTCGTTCACCGGCGTGGCGGCGGGCTGGGCGTTCCTGCTGGTGCTGGTGCTGCGGGAGACCGACCAGTCGTTCGCGAACGTGTACTCGACGGCGATGTCGATCCACAACCTGTGGCCGCGGGTGGACCGCCGGGTGCTGACCGGCGCGATCGGCGTGCTGGTGACGGTGCTGGCGCTGCAGATCAAGGAGTTCACCGACTCGTACTACGGGTTCCTGGGCCTGATCGGCTCGGTGTTCGTGCCGCTGTTCGCGGTGCTGGCGGCGGACTACTTCCTGGGCGCGGGCCGGCGCGGCTGGAACCTGGGGCAGGACGCCCCGGCGCGCTGGTCGATGCTGCTGCCGTGGGTGGTGGGCTTCGCGGTGTACCAGCTGCTCGCCCCGTCCGACATCGGCGGCTGGTGGACCGGGTTCTGGGAGGGCGTCCAGCGGGCGGTGCACTTCACCCCGCGGGCGTGGTCCTCGGCCTCGCTGTTCTCGTTCCTGGTGGCGGCGCTGGCCACCCTCGCGGTGACCGCGCTGGAGCGCCCGGGGACCGCGGAGCCCGCAGGGCGTTCCTGAGGGGCCGCGGGAGGCTGCCGGGGGAGCGGCTGTTCACCCGCCCGCCACCGCGCCGGGGGACGGCGGCCACCGGGCGCCGCGTACGGTGGTCGGCGTGGACACCCAGCACAGCGCGGCCGGTTCGCCCGCCGCCCGGACGGACCGCACGGACCGCACCGACCGCTCGGCGGTCAAGGTGATCGCCCACCGGGGTTCCTCGGCGGCGCTCCCGGAGCACACCGAGGAGGCGTACCGGCGGGCGCTGGAGGAGGGCGCGGACGGGCTGGAGTGCGACGTCCGGCTCACCGCCGACGGGCAGTTGGTGTGCGTGCACGACCGCACGGTGGAGCGGACCTCGGACGGGCGGGGCACGGTGTCGGCGATGACGCTGGCCCAGCTCTCGGCGCTGGACTTCGGCTCCTGGAAGCACCCGGGGGAGCCGCGGCGCAGCCCGGTGCTCACCTTCGAGCGGCTGCTGGAGCTGGTCGCGGACGCCGGACGCCGGGTGGAGCTGGCGGTGGAGACCAAGCACCCGGTGCGGTACGCGGGCCGGGTGGAGTCCGAACTGCTGCGGGTGCTGGGCCGGTTCGGGCTGCTGCCGGCCGCCCCGGAGGAGTCGGTGGTGCGGGTGATGAGCTTCTCGGAGCTGGCCCTGCACCGGGTCCGGCGGGCCGCCCCGGCGGTGCCCCGGGTGTACCTGTGGGAGCGCCGGCTGCCGGTGCTGGGCCGGACCAGGTCGCTGCCGGGCGGGGCGTCGATCGCCGGCCCGGGCATCGAGCTGGTGCGGCGCGACCCGGGCATGGTGGCGGCGCTGCGCCGGGCCGGGCACCGGGTGCACGTGTGGACGGTGGACCGGCCGGAGGACGTCGAACTCTGCCTGGAGCTCGGGGTGGAGGCGCTGATCACCAACCGCCCGGCGGAGGTGCTGGCCCGACTCGGCCGCTGAGCGCGCGACCGACCGACCGCCGACCGCGCGATCGACCGACCGACGGTCGGCACCCGAGACGGCCCCCGAGACGGCACCAGAGACGGCCCCCGGGGTGACACCCGAGGTCCAATCGCGTGACAGAAATACCGAACGGGGTATTTCCGGACGGTGTTTCCCGCAGATCACCGCCGCCGAACGTGAGGCACACCTCACCTTTTGCCCGCGGTCCGCGCGGATGTCGTTAATGCCGCCATCGGATCGTCGAACGCCCGTTTCCGACGCATTACCTGCGGGCATCCATCCCTCGGCAGAAGCTGAAGGAGGTCCGGGGGTGGCGTTGATGGTGGCGCGAGCTGTGCCAGTTCAGGCCGGGTCGACCTCATCGGCCATGGCGGTTCCGCACGGGCCGGCCAGTGTTTCGACCGCGCGGCGCAGGCTGCGCAGCGATCTCGGCGACCGGTCGATACCGGAAGCGGTGATTGACGACGCGGTGTTGATCCTCTCCGAACTGCTCAGCAATTCCTGTCGGCACGCGAGACCGCTGGAAGCCGAGGGCGGCGCGGCCGACGCGGAGCCGGACGGCGGGACGGTGCTGGTGAGTTGGCAGATGCGCGGGGACGGCCTGCTGACCCTGGAGGTGACGGACGGCGGGGCGGTGACCCGGCCGGTTCCGGCCAGTCCGTCGGTGTCGGCGCACGGCGGCCGGGGCCTGAGCATCGTGGGCAAGCTGGCCCGGGAGTGGGGCGTGCGGCACGCACCCGGTCAGGTGACGGTGTGGGCGCAGCTCCCGGCGTTCGGGCAGGTCGCGGGCGGCCGGCGGCGGCGCAGCGCCTGAGCGGGGCCGGGGCGGGGCCGCGCGGGCGAAGTAGGCTGCCCGGTGCAACGTCCGACGTCTCCGGGAGAGCCGCACCATGGCCAAGAAGGCCGCGAAGAAGCAGCCCAGCCAGTCCACCGCCGTCGAGGGCGAGGTCCCGGTCGTCGGGGCGCGCGAGGCGTGCCCGTGCGGTTCGGGCCGCCGGTACAAGGCGTGCCACGGCCGTCAGGCGGCGCACGCGGTGCAGGAGTTGGTGCACCGCCCGTTCGAGGGCCTGCCGGGCGAGGCCGACTGGGTGGCCCTGCGCGAGCTGGTCCCGGCCGCCACGGTGCCGCTGGCGCTGGCCGACGGGGTGGCGGACGGGGCCGTCGGCGACGTCCCGTCGGTGACGCTGGCGACGGTGCTGCCGCTGGCCTGGCCGGCGCTGCGCCGTCCGGACGGGTCGATCCTGCTGGGCCTGCAGACCCAGTCCTCCTCGGGCGACCTGAGCCGTGACCTGGCGGACGCGCTGGAGCTGGCGCTGGCCACCGAGCCGGGCACCCCGGTGCCGGCCCGCCGGACCAACCCGGGCGGCCGCCGCCTGCAGGAACTGCTGGACACCTCGGCCGCGTTCGAGCCCGAGGTGCACACCGGCTTCGAGTTCTGGCTGGAGGACGCCGAGTCGGCGACCGGGGAGGTGGCGGCCTCGCTGGAGCGGGCCAACGCCTCGGCGATCCCGACCGAGAAGCTGGCCGGGGTGGACTCCGCGTACTGGTGCGGCACCCCGGACAAGAACCACCTGCGCTGGGTGATGACCGTCCCCGAGGAGCAGCTGCTGGACGCGCTGGCCCGGCTGTCGGCGGCCGGTGACAGCTCGCTGGGCGAGGGCACCAAGCTGGTGGGCTCGTTCCGGGCGCACGGCCTGACCGTCCCGGTGTGGGACCTGCCGGTGGAGATGACCGCCGCCGAGGTGGAGAAGCCGGCCGTGGAGTTCGCCGCGAAGCTGGCCGAGGTGCTGGCCGCGCCCGCGCCGCTGACCGCCGAGGAGCGCCGGGCCCGGGCCAACCTGGTCAGCCGTCAGGTCACCCTGAACTAGCCGGGAGTGACCCGCGTCACGTTTCACGCCGCCTCCCGGGAGGCCGGGAGGATTCCCAAAGCCCTTTCGGCGTGGACAAATTGGCGCGGAGCCGGATCTTTGTTACTGTTTGGAACGTCCGACCGCTGGTGCATCCCCCGTCGCCAGCGGTCGGACATTTCTCGTTCCGGGCCGCTCCGCGCAGCCTATCTGACTGAGCATCATCAAAACAGGCCGGACGGGCGCCGGGTCAGCGCTGCGGCAGCGCGACCGCGCTGGCCGTGATCAACCCGCTCAGCAGCGTCCCGACCTCCGGCAGCCACGGCCGCCCCGGCCCCGGCCGGCGCACCCAGTGCACCGGGCCCGCCCCCGTCCGGGACGGCGGCAGCACCAGGTAGCCGCCCGGCCCGTGGTAGCGCAGCACCCCCGGCACCCACGGCCGTTCGGCCAGCTGTCCGCCCAGCTCGGCCAGCGTGTACGGCGCGGTCAGCAGCACGAACCGGCCCGGCGTGCCGAGCACCGGCCCGTACGGGACGCCGATCTCGTCCAGGTGCCGCAGCAGCCACGGCCCGGCCGGGCGCGGCAGGCTCACCGCGCCCAGCGCCCGCCCGGTCGCCACCAGCACCGGGGCGCCCGGCGCGCGCCGCTCCCACCACCAGCGCACCATCCGCGGGTCGGTGGTGGCCGCCTCCAGCGGCGGGTCGTGCGGGTGCCCGCCGGGCATCGCGCAGGCCCGGTCGCCGCACGAGCACGGCCCCGGCGCCCCGCGCAGCGCCCGCGCACCCGGCACCACCGGCCAGCCGCACCCGGCGGCCTCCAGCGCGGCGGCCAGCGCCAGCACGCGGCTCCGGCGGCCCGGCCACCACCGGCCGGCGCGCTCGGACAGCAGCTCTCGGCGGGGTGGGCGCATGGCAGCTCGTTCCTTTCCGCGTTCGCATCGGGGCGCACGGCACGGTCGGTGCGATCGTCTGACCGGTTGGACGGCGTGGTCGGGGTCGCGGGCGGTGCGTGTGCGTCTCGGCTACCCGCTGCTGGAACGAGAATCCCCCATACGTCCGGATGGACGCGGCCGCCCGGCCCCCGGTTCCACCGTACGAGTGAGTGCGTTCCGCCCCGGGTGGCGGCCCGGCGGCCCGCACGTACGATCCCTGGCACGTTCGGCCGCCGCACTCCTGGACATGCCCCGATCGGCCTGTGTACAAGTGGGGGAAACATGCCGAGTAGTGAGTAAAGACATCGTTTCGGTCGGTCTCGGTGGTCTTGCGTGACAGGTTCCGGATTGTGGGGAGTTGCGACATGACCGACGTCCACCCGTTGACGTCCACGGCGCCCGCGGCCACGGCGCTGACACCCGCCCCGGCGGGCGCTCCGGTGCCGCCGGAGGGGCTGCCGGAGCCGCTGCCCGACCCGCTGCCCGAGCTGCTGTCGGTGCTGGGCGGGGCGCCCGCCGCCGACCTGCAGGACCGTTTGGCCGGATGGCTGTCCGATTTCACCAGCCTGCAGGAGCACCTGGAGCTGCTGGCCCGGGCCGACGGCCTGACCGGCACCCTGGAGGCGGTGCTGGACTCCGGCGCGGCCCTGCTCGGCGCCCGCCGCGGCCTGGTGGTGACGCTGCCGCCCGGCCCCGACCGCCAGCCGGCCCGCCCGGTCGGGCTCGGCCTGGACCGGGCGATGCTCGGCGCGCTGGAGACCGTCCCGGTCGAGCACGGCCCGTTCGCCGGGCTGCTCGGCCGCCCCGGACCGGAGGGCCGGCTGCTGATCGCCGACCTGGCCGCCGACCCGGCCGTCGGCCCGCGCTTCCGCGAGGTCGCCGGGCAGCTCGGCCTCGGCGCCTGCTACGCGCTGCCGCTGACCTCCGCCGACGGGCCGCCGCTCGGCGCCGCCGCCTGGTTCTACGACGAGCCCGGCAGCCCCGACGAGCGCCGCGAGCACCTGGTGCGCCGCTACTGCGAGTTCGCCGCCCCGCTGCTGGCCCGCCAGCTGGAGGCGGACCGGGCGGTGCGCGCCGCCGAAGCGCTGCGCCGCTCGCTGCTGCCCGACCACCTGCCCGCCCGCACCGGGCTGAAGGTCGCCGTCCGCTGCGTGCCCGCCGCGCTGGAGCGGGCCGCCGGGAGCGACTGGTACGACGCGATCGCGCTGCCCGACGACACCCTGGGCCTGACCGTGGGCAGCGTGCTCGGCGGCGGCCCGAGCGCCGGGCCCGGCGCGGGCGTGGGCGCCGCCGCCGCGATGGGCCGGGTGCGGGCCGCGCTGCGCGCCTACGCGGTGCTGGAGGGCGAGGACCCGGTCTCGGTGCTCGGTGACCTCGAACTGCTGCTGAAGACCACCGAGCCGACCCGCTCCGCCACCGCCGTCTACGCCTGCGTCGATCCGACCGAGCGCCGGATCGCGCTGGCCGGGGCGGCCAACTGCCCGCCGGTGCTGCTCACCCGCTACGGCGCCAACTTCGTGGAGACCTCGCTGTCCGCGCCGCTGGGCATGCTGAGCTGCTGGGAGGCGCCCGGGGTGGAGCTCACCGCGGAGCGCGGCGACGTGCTGGTGCTGTACACCGAGGGCCTAGCCCGCCGCTTCGCCCCGAACCTGCACGCCGGGCAGAGCGCGCTGCGCCGGGCCGCCGCCGACGCCCCGCGCGACGTCCG
Organism: Kitasatospora sp. NPDC004272; assembly: GCF_053603035.1. Lineage (NCBI taxonomy): Bacteria > Bacillati > Actinomycetota > Actinomycetes > Kitasatosporales > Streptomycetaceae > Kitasatospora > Kitasatospora sp. NPDC004272. The sequence goes on from NZ_JBSGET010000001.1 coordinate 23,735, forward strand.
GCTCGACCCGGACCGGCTCTGCGCCCACCTGCTGGAGCGGGCCGGCGGCGGCGAGCCCGGCGTGGACGACCTGGTGCTGCTGGCCGTCCGCTTCGAGTAGGCCGTCCGCTCCGCGCGGGCCGGTCGAGCCGGGCCGGTCGAGCCGGGTCGGACGGGCCCGGCCGGATACCGGACGCCCTTCTTCCGCTCGAACGGGCGCTACGTACCATGGGGGCGACATCCGCCCGCACGCCCCGCGACCCGGGGACGGGCGGGCGGCAGCGCGCGCGAGGAGGCGACGTAGTGACCGAGGACCGCAGCCCGGCGGTGTCCGAGAACCCCGAGGGTTCCGCCGAGGGCGAGGAGGAGCAGCCGGTCAAGAGCCGCAAGAACGGGCTGTACGACGGCATCTCCGACGAGCTGGCCGCGTCCATGCGCACCGGCTGGGCCGACACCGAGCTGCGCGGCCTGCTGCCCGACGTCCAGGCCCCGTACGCGGCCGCGCGCAGGGCGAAGCTGTCCGCCGCGTTCCCCGGCGAGCGCCTGATCGTCCCCGCGGGCAACCTGCGCACCCGCGCCAACGACACCGAGTACGCCTTCCGGGCCGCCAGCGAGTACGTCCACCTGACCGGCAACCGGACCGAGGACGCCGTCCTGGTCGGCGAGCCGGTCGACGGCGGGCACGCGTTCGCGCTGTACCTGCTGCCGCGCTCCGACCGGGAGAACGGCGAGTTCTGGCTGAGCGGCCAGGGCGAGCTGTGGGTCGGCCGCCGCCACTCGCTGGCCGAGTCCGAGCAGCTGTACGGCCTGCCGGTGCGCGACGTGCGCAAGGCCGCCGAGGAGCTGGCCGCGGTCGACGTCCCGACCCGGATCGTCCGCGGCTACGACGCCGGCCTGGAGGCCGCCCTCGCCGAGCGGCTCGACGAGGAGAAGGACGACGAGCTGAAGGTCTTCCTGTCCGGGCTGCGCCTGGTCAAGGACGCCTGGGAGATCGGTGAGCTGCGCGCCGCCTGCGACGCCACCGTGAACGGCTTCACCGACGTGGTGCGCGAGCTGGACCGGGCCGTGGCAACCTCCGAGCGCTGGATCGAGGGCACCTTCTGGCGCCGCGCCCGGGTCGAGGGCAACGACGTCGGCTACGGCTCGATCGCCGCGGCCGGCCCGCACGCCACCACCCTGCACTGGGTCCGCAACGACGGCGACGTGCGCCCCGGCGAACTGCTGCTGCTGGACGCGGGCGTGGAGACCCACACCCTCTACACCGCCGACGTCACCCGCACCCTGCCGATCAACGGCACCTTCTCCCCGCTGCAGCGCAAGGTCTACGAAGCGGTGTACGAGGCCCAGGAGGCCGGCATCGCCGCGGTCAGGCCGGGCGCGAAGTTCCGCGACTTCCACGACGCCGCGCAGCGGGTGCTCGCCGCCCGCCTGCTGGAGTGGGGCCTGATCGACTCCGCGGTGTACGACCTGGAGAAGGTCCTGGAGCTGGGCCTGCAGCGCCGCTGGACCCTGCACGGCACCGGCCACATGCTCGGCCTCGACGTGCACGACTGCGCGCACGCCCGCCGCGAGCAGTACGTGGACGCGCCGCTGGAGCCCGGCATGGTGCTGACCGTCGAGCCCGGCCTGTACTTCCAGGCCGACGACCTGACCGTCCCCGAGGAGTACCGCGGCCTGGGCGTGCGGATCGAGGACGACATCCTGGTCACCGCCGACGGCAACGAGAACCTCTCCGCGGGCCTGCCCCGGCAGGCCGACGAGGTCGAGTCCTGGATGGCCTCGCTGACCTCCTGACCCGGGGCGCCGGGCCGGGGCCGGTCGCGCTCAGTGGCGCCGGCCCCAGCCCGAACGGGCCGAACAGATCATGACGTTCTTCTCATAACGGGCATGGATCGACGTGGGCATCGGACGCTCTCCGAACGTGGCGGGAAAAGGACACGGGGAGTGGCCGCACCGGCCCCCCGGGTGATGACTCCTCATCCTCCCGGGAGGTTGCCCCCGGATTCCAAAGGTTTTCCGCCCCGGTCCGCTCCGGTCCGTCCCCGTCCGATCAGCCTCCGCACCCGTCCGATCAGCCTCCGCACCCGTCCGTGCGCACCCGTCCCCCCGGCGACCGGTCGCGGCGCCGCGGCCGCCCGGACGACTACACTCGGCGCGAAACCGCCCGCGGCCGCCCGGGGAGCACCACATGGCCGAGCCCGTGCCCATCACCATCGGAAGGCGCCCGGCGCCGGTGCACACCGTCGCGGTGTACGCCTTCGCGGGCATGGCCCCGTTCGAACTCGGGGTGGTGGTCGAGGTGTTCGCCCTCGCCCGGCCCGAACTCGCCGGGCTGCTCGCCGCCCCCTGGTACGACGTCCGGGTGTGCGCCGAGCGCCCCGGCCACCCGCTGGAGGCGGTCGGCGGGTTCTCCCTGACGCCCCGGCACGGCCTGGAGGAACTGGCCGCCGCCGACACCGTCGTGGTGGTCGGGGTGCCCGACCCGTACGGCGACGTCCCGCCCGCCGTCACCGCCGCGCTGCGCACCGCGCACGCCCGCGGCGCCCGGGTGGTGTCGATCTGCTCCGGCGCCTTCGCGCTGGCCGCCGCCGGCCTGCTGGACGGCCTGCCCGCCACCACGCACTGGCGGTACGCGCCGGAACTGCACCGCCGCTACCCGGCCGTCCGGGTCGACCCGGACGTGCTGTACGTCGACAACGGGCAGGTGCTGACCAGCGCGGGCAGCGCCGCCGGCATCGACCTGTGCCTGCACCTGGTCCGGCAGGACCACGGCGCCAAGGTCGCCAACACGGTGGCCCGCCGCTTCGTGGTGCCGCCGCACCGGGACGGCGGGCAGGCCCAGTTCATCCAGGCCGCGGTGCGGCCGGTGGAGGAGCCGGAGGACGGGGTGGCCCGCTCGATGCGCTGGGCGCTGGACCACCTCGCCCGGCCGCTGACCGTGCCGCTGCTGGCCCGGGCGGCCGGCATGTCCGACCGCTCGTACCTGCGGCACTTCACCGCCCGCAACGGGGTCAGCCCGATGCGCTGGGTGGCGGTCCAGCGGATCGCGGCCAGCCTGCCGCTGCTGGAGTCGCCGGAGGGCAGCGTGGAGGAGATCGCCGCGGCGGTGGGCTTCGAGTCGGCGGCGACCTTCCGCCACCACTTCGGCCGCACCATGCGCACCTCCCCGACCGCCTACCGGCGCACCTTCGGCCGGGCCGCCTGACGGCGGGCGGCACGGCGCCGGGCGGCACGGCGCCGGGCGGCCCGGCGGCGGGTCAGGCCCCCCGCTCCAGCCGGTCGGCGTTGGCGTGGATCGCGTCCCGCAGCCACGGCGCCAGGCCGGGGGCGAGCTTCTCGTACGTCTCGGTGAACCGCGGGTCGGCGACGTACATGTCGCCGAGGCAGCGGTGCATCGCCGGGCCGCAGTCGTAGAAGTTCAGCCCGATGTGCTGCCGGTGCTGCTCGGCGACCGCCGTCGCCCGCTCGTCGTCGGGGGCCGCTCCGGCGGTGAACACCGCGACCAGGGCGTCGTCGATGCCGTCGGCCTCGGCCTTGATCCGCTCCCAGTCCGCCTTGGTGTAGCGGGCGGTCCGCCGCCGGGACTGCTCCCAGGCGGCGGTCTCGCCCCAGCGCTGCTCGGCCTCGCCCTCCCAGTCCTCCCGGTAGTCCTCGCCGAACACCTCGAACTTCTCCTCCGGGGTCAACTGGATCCCCAAGGTCCTCGCCTCCATCGCTCGCTCGACCGCCGCGGCGAGTTCCTCCAGCTTGCGGATCCGGTCGCCGATCAGCTCGCGCTGCCGGCGCAGGTGCTCGCTCGGGCCGACCGTCCGGTCGTCCAGGATCGCCGCGATCTCCTCCAGCGGGAAGCCGAGTTCGCGGTAGAACAGGATCTGCTGCAGCCGGTCCAGCTCGGCCTCGCCGTAGCACCGGTAGCCGGCCGCGGTGCGGCCGCTCGGCGACAGCAGGCCGATCCGGTCGTAGTGGTGCAGGGTGCGCACCGTGACCCCGGCGATCGCCGCCAGCCGTCCGACCGGGTAGCCCCCGTCCATCGCGTTCCCTCCTTCCCGCCGCTGTTGCGACCAGCCTGGGGCCTGACGCGGCGTGAGGGTCAAGCCCGGTCGCTCAGTCGGCGACGCCGCCCTGGGCGAGCACCTTGCCGATCCGCAGCCGCACCAGCAGTTCGCCCGGGACGCCGTTGCGGGCGGCGTACTCCGCGGCCCGGTCCTCGCCCATGTAGCGGGCGGCGATCCGGCCCGCCCAGTGCCGGACCTCGTCCAGCTCCTCGCTGACCGCGGCGACGCCCTCGACCAGCACGAAGGCGAACGGCGGCCGGTCGTCGTCCACGCACAGCGCGGCCCGGCCGTCGCGGCGCAGGGTGCGGCCCTTGACGGTGTCCCGGCCGGTGTTGAACACCAGGTCGTCGCCGTCGAGCAGGAACCAGACCGGGGCCAGGTGCGGGCGGCCGTCGGCGCGGGTGGTGGCGAGCTTGCCGGTGCGGGTGCCGTGGGAGAGGAAGGCGCGCCACTCGGGCTCGGTCATCGTGGGCATGGCCGCCATCCTCCCGGCTCCCGCCCGGGCCGCCTACTCGGACTCGCCGTAGCGGACCAGGTAGGCGGCGAACCGGTCCAGGTCCTCGTCCCCCCAGGAGGTGAAGCGGTCGGTGAAGGCCCGCCGCCGCTGCTCGTACGCCTCCGCCAGGAGCTGCTCGCCGGCGTCGGTCAGGTGCAGCAACTGGCCGCGCTGGTCGTCCGGATCGGCCTTGCGGCCCAGCAGCCCGAGCCGTTCCAGCGCGCCGACCTGCCGGCTGACGGTGGACTTGTCGAGCATGAAGTGCGAGGCCAGGTCGGCGGCCCGGCAGGACCCGCGCTCCTTGACCAGGTCGAGCATGCTGTACGTGACCAGCGAGAGTTCGGGGTGCAGCTGGGCTGCCTTGTGGCGGGCCCGGCGGGCGAACGCGGTGAGCTCCCGCTGGATGGTCTCCAGCGCGGCGTCGCGGTCGGGCATGGCGGTGGCTCCTTCGTCGTGCGCGGTGTTGCGGACCACGGTAGGGGTAGCCGCGGTCAGACGCCGACCGCCTCCTCCATCTCCTCCTCGGCGGGCTGCTCGGCGGCCAGCGCCCGGGCCCGCCGCCGCTCGGTGCGGGCGGCCAGGACGAGCAGCGCCGCGCCGGCCGCGAGCCAGCCGAACAGGGTGGCGACGTGGCCGCCGAGCCCGGCCCGGCCGCCGAAGTAGACGTGGTCGCGGGCGCCCTCCAGGAAGCCCGCGCCGTTCCAGAACGAGTGCAGGGCGCCGTAGAAGCCGTTCTGCAGCTCGGGCTGGAAGATGCCGCCGGAGCTGGTGAAGTTGAGCATCACGAACAGCGCCATCATGGTCAGCGTGGTCCACCGGCCGAGGAAGGTGTGCAGGGCGGTGCCGATCGCGATGATGCCCGCCGAGTACAGCCAGCTCATCGCCCAGACGCCGAACAGGCCGTGGTCGACCAGGTGGAAGACCGGCCCGGCCAGCGCCGCGCCGAACAGGCTGACCACCAGCGCCACGCCGAGGCCGAGCAGCGCCCGCGCCCGCATCGCCAGCGCCGCGCCGGCCGCGCCGAGCACCGCGACCGAGCCGTAGGAGCCGATGCTCAGCGCCACCAGCAGGAAGAACAGGCCCTGCCCGGTGGGGTCGCCGGCCGCCATCGGGGTCAGCTCCTGGACGGCGAGCGGCTTGCCCTGCTGGGCGGCGACCTGGGTGAAGACCTTCTCGGCGGCGCTCGCCGAGGTCTCCGAGTTCGCGGTGGCCACCAGCAGAGTCGGCGCGTCGGCGTCCGGCAGGTACGCGGCGGCCAGCTCGCGGTCGAGCAGCCGGGCGCGGGCGGCGTCGGCGTCGCCGGCGGTGGTGACCTCCAGCTTGTCGCCGGCCTTGTCCTGGAGGCCCTGGGCCAGCGCCTGGGCCTGCGGGCCCTGGCCGACCACGGCGACCGGCAGCCGGTGCGGGGCGGGGGCGTGGAAGGCGGAGAGGTAGGCGATCCCCATGCCGAGGCACATCAGCAGCGGTGTGACCAGGTGGACGAGGACGTGCCGCAGGGCGGGGCGGGACACCGCTGACAGCGAGGACATCACGACTCCATGGTTGGCAAGTACAACTAATATTTAGTTGCACTTTACAACGCGAGAATGGTTCGCATCCATCCCCCGCCCCGCCCTGTGGCACAGCTCACCCGGCTACAGCAGGTCGTCGATGTCCCGCAGCAACCGGCTCTTCGCCCGCGCCCCCACCATCGACCGCACCGGCTCGCCGCCCTTGAACACCATCAGGGTCGGCATCGACAGCACCCCGTACGCGATCCGGGTCTCCGGGTTCGCGTCCACGTCCAGCGCCACCACCGCCAGCCGGCCCTCCTGCTCCCGGGCCAGCTCCGCCAGCACCGGCGCCAGCTGCTTGCACGGCGGGCACCACTCGGCGGTGAACTCCACCAGCACCGGGCCCTCGGCCGCCAGCACCTCGGTCGCGAAGTCCCGGTCCGTCACCGTCCGCACACCGCTCATCGGCTCCTCCTCGCTCTCGTCGGCGATCGTCGTCGTCCGTCGTCGCCCGTCGTCACCCGGCGACGCGCGCCGACACCCGCCGACGCCCGCCGTCACTCCTCGGCGCGGACCAGCTCGCAGCGCGGCTCGCCGCCCCCGGCCCCGGCCAGCGCGTCGCGCGCCGCCTCGGCCCGGGCCAGCTGCCCCGCCACCTCCTCCCGGACCTCGCTCAACCTGGCCACCATGGCGTCCAGTTCGGCCAGCTTCGCCCGGTACACCTCCAGCGAGGCCGGGCACGAGTCACCCTCCGGATGACCCGCCCGCAGGCACTCCACGAACGGCCTGGTGTCCTCCAGCCCGAACCCGAAGTCCTGCAGCACCCGGATCTGCCGCAGCAGCCGCAGGTCCTCCTCGTCGTACGCCCGGTACCCGTTGCCGCCGCGCCGCGCGGGCAGCAGCCCCCGCGACTCGTAGTACCGCAGCGCCCTGGTGGTGGTCCCCGCCCGCTGAGCCAGCTCGCCGATCCGCATGCCCCGACGGTAGACCTTCACCCCGGCGTCAACGCCAGCCCCGGAAACCCGCTTGCACCGATCGTTACGCTCACCTGATGACCGACCCGACCACGGCCCTGCTCGCGGCCTACGACGAGCACATGCGCGGGCTCGGCACCCGCGGCGAGGGCGAGACCCACGGGAGCGACGGCCCGCTGCTGCGCAAGTACGGCGGCTTCCGCGGCTTCGTCACCTCCCCCCGCCCCGACCTCGGCCTGCGCGGCCGGGAACTCGACGAACTCATCGCCCGCCAGCGCGACTTCTTCGCCGCGCGGGGCGAGGCCGTCGAGTGGAAGACCCGCGGCCACGACCTGCCCGCCGACCTGCCCGAGCGGCTCACCGCCGCCGGGTTCGTCGGCGAGGAGCCCGAAACCGTCCTGATCGGCCTCGCCGCCGAACTCGCCGTCCCCGCCCCCGCCCCCGAGGGCGTCACCGTCCGCCGGGTCACCGACCCCGCCGACACCCGGCGGATCGCCGCGCTGCAGAGCGAGGTCTGGGGCGAGGACTGGTCCTGGCTCGCCGACGACCTCGCCTCCCGCGCGGCCGACGCCGAGAACTTCCTCGTCCTGGTCGCCGAGACCGACGCCCCGCGCCCCGAGGTGGTCTCCGCCGCCTGGCTCACCAGCACCCCCGGCACCGGCTTCGGCGGCCTCTGGGGCGGCTCCACCCTGGCCGCCTGGCGCGGCCGCGGCATCTACCGCTCGCTGGTCGCCCACCGCGCCCGCTGGGCCCTCGACCACGGCATCCGGCACCTCCAGGTCGACGCCTCCCCCGACAGCACCCCGATCCTCCGCCGCCTCGGCATGCACGCCGTGACCACCACCACCCCGTACGTCTGGACCCCGCCCGCCGACTGACCTGCGAGGACGCGCCACCGGAAGATCTCCGCGAAAAAGATCCGGCAGCATGTAGAGACCGCCTCCCCGGCTCCGACCACTGGACGCAAGCACGAACCGCACGACGAGACGAACAGAGGACGTGGTCCCCGTGAAGTACCTGCTGATGACCTACGGCAACCAGGAGAAGTGGGACTCGCTGCCGGCCGAGGGCTGGACCGAGGCGATCGCCCAGCAGGACGCCTTCAACAAGCGCTACCAGGAGAGCGGCGAACTGATCGGCGCCTACGGCCTCGGCGACGCCGCGGCCTGCCGGATGGTGGGGCGCGAGGACGGGCTGCCGGTGGTCAGCGACGGCCCCTACCTGGAGACCAAGGAGTACATGGCCAGCTTCTACCTGCTCGACGTCGACAGCGAGCAGCGCGCCCTGGAGATCGCCGCCGACATGCCCTGGGCCGACCGCGAGCCGGTCGAGCTGTGGCCGATCCTGCACGAGGCCAAGTGAGCCTCCCCGCCCCCGCCGACCAGGACCTGCTGCGCACCCTCGCGCCGCAGGTCCTGGCGGCGCTGCTGCGCCGGCACGCCGGGGCGTTCGACGCCTGCGAGGACGCGGTGCAGGAGGCGCTGCTCGCGGCCGCCGAGCAGTGGCCCCGGGACGGGCGGCCGGACAACCCGCGCGGCTGGCTGGTGACGGTGGCCTCCCGCCGGCTGGTCGACCTGGTCCGCAGCGACCGGGCCCGGCGCGAGCGCGAGGAGCGGCTGTTCCTGGCCACCCCGCAGTCCGAACTGCTCGGCCGCCCCGCCGACGCCGGCCCGGACGCCGACCGGGACGACTCGCTGGCCCTGCTCTTCCTCTGCTGCCACCCCGCGCTGACCGCGCCGAGCCGGATCGCGCTGACCCTGCGCGCGGTCGGCGGCCTGAGCACCGCGCAGATCGCGGCCGCGTTCCTCGTCCCGGAGGCGACGATGGCGCAGCGGATCAGCCGGGCCAAGCAGACCATCCGCGGCTCCGGCCTGCCGTTCGCGCTGCCCGGCCCCGAGGAGGCGGACGGGCGGCTGCGCGAGGTCCTGCAGGTGCTCTACCTGGTCTTCAACGAGGGCTACACGGCCACCGCGGGCGACGGCCTGACCGCCCCGGCGCTGTCGGACGAGGCGATCCGGCTGACCAGGCTGCTGCACCGGCTGCTCCCCCGGGACGCCGAGGTGATGGGGCTGCTCGCGCTGATGCTCCTCACCGACGCCCGCCGCCCCGCCCGCACCGGCCCCGACGGCGGACTCGTCCCGCTGGCGGAGCAGGACCGCGGCCGCTGGGACGCGGCGGCGATCGCCGAGGGCACCGCCCTGGTCGAACGCGCCCTCCCCGCCGGGCGGGTGGGGCCCTACCAGTTGCAGGCGGCGATCGCGGCCCTGCACGACGAGGCACCGGACGTGGCGGCCACCGACTGGCCGCAGATCCTCGCCCTGTACGACCTGCTGCTGCGGGTCGCCCCGGGCCCGGTGCCCGCGCTGAACCGGGTGGTGGCCCTCGCCGAAGTCCGCGGCCCGGCCGCCGCACTGAAGGAACTCGACGCCCTGGCGGGCGAGTTGGACCGCAACCACCGCTACCACGCGGTCCGCGGCGAGCTGCTGCTGCGCACCGGCGACGCCCCCGCCGCTACCGCCACCTTCCGCCGCGGCGCCGCCCTCGCCCCGTCCCTGCCTGAACGCCGCCACCTCACCGAGCGGGCCCGCCGCCCCGCCCGCACCGGCCCCGACGCATAGCCGCCCGGCGGTGGCGGGCCCGGTGCGCAGCGGTACGAGGCGCACGCCCGGCCGGCACCCCGGCGCCCCACCCGGCGGGGGCCCCGCCCTCCGGCAGTGGCGGGGCCGGTGCGCGGCAACCCCGGACCCTCCCCCCGTCCCCCCTCCACGTGCCCCGCGCAGCGAACAGATCTTGCCGCCCGGCGGCGGGCCCGGTGCGCAGCGGCGCAAGGCGCACGCCCGACCGGCACCCCAGCGCCCCGCCCGGCGGTGGCGGGCCCGGTGCGCGGCAACCCTGGACCCTCTCCCCGTCCCCCTCCACGTGCCCCGCGCAGCGGACGGATCTTGCCGCCCGGCGGCGGCGGGCCCGCCCCGGGCCCTCTCCCCCGTCCCCCTCCACCTGCCCCGCGCAGCGGGTCAGCGTCCGACGGCGATCGCCACGGCCGCGTCGATCGCACCGTAGAGCTCGGAGCGCAGGCCGAGGCGGCTGGCGCGGATGTCGACGGCCTCGGCGACGGCGGGCTGGGCGTAGCGGTCGACGGACTCGCGGATGCCGTGGACGAGCGGGGCGCCGGCCTGGCCGAGTTCGCCGCCGATGATGATGGCGGCGGGGTTGAGGCAGTTGACCAGGTCGGCGAGGACCCGGCCGATGGTGCGGCCGGCTTCGCCGATGACCCGGGCGGCGGCGGGGACGTCGGCGAGCCGGTCGAGCGGCGGGAGGTCGACGGCTTCGCCGGGGCGGGCGCCGGGGGACAGCACGTGGACCAGCCGGCGGCGGACCTCGACGATGGAGGCGACGGACTCCAGGCAGCCGCGGTTGCCGCACCGGCACCAGGTGCCGGTGTCGGGCAGCTGGATGTGGCCGATCTCGCCGGAGATGCCGCTGGCGCCGCGGTAGATGCGTCCGTCGAGCAGGAGTCCGGCGCCGATGCCGGTGGACGCCTTGACGTAGACCAGGTCGTTGACGGTGCGGCCGGTGCCGTAGGCGCGTTCGCCGCGGGCGCCCATCTCGGCGTCGTTGCCGACGGTGACCGGGCGGTCGAAGACCCGGCCGAGTTCGGCGGCGGGGTCCATGCCGATCCACTGGGAGAGGGTGGAGGGGGCGCGGACCACGTTGGTGCGGGTGTCGAGGGCGCCGGGGATGCCGGCGGCGATGGCGGTGATCTCGTCGAGGTGGTGCCCGGCGGCGTCGAGGGCCGCTCCGGCGAGGGTGCGGGCGGCGGCGAGGACCTCGCGGGGGTGGTTGTCGACGTCGAGGTGGGCGGTGGCCTCGCCGAGGACGGTGCCGGCGCTGTCGGCGACGGCGGCGGTGACGTGGGTGTGGCCGAAGTCGAAGGCGAGCACCAGGGCGTGGGCGCGGCGCAGGGTGACGGCGGCGGCGCGGCGGCCGCGCCCGGCGGCCGAGGGCGCGGGGGCCGTGGTCTCGCTGACCAGGCCCTCGTCGAGCAGGTCGGTGACGGCGCTGCTGACGGCGGAGCGGGAGAGCCCGGTGAGCCGGCTGATCTCGGCCCGGCTGAGCGTGCCGTGTTCGCCGAGGACGGCGAGCAGGGTGGCCCGGGTGCGCAGGCGGCGGGCCGAGGGGGCCGGGGTGGCGGGGGCTGTCATGCACGGAACGGTAGCGGACTCGCCGCCCATTTTCACCGTTGAACGGATTATTTATCAGTCTGCTCGTCCTCTTGACGGACGAATTGGCCTATACCTATCGTCTAGGGCAGCAGTAGCACCTCATGTGCCGGTACGCAGGACGCGCCGGGAGAGGAAGGCCGATGAACGCCATCCAGAGCCGTCATCGCTGGTGCGTCGAGATTCCGCACGCCAACGAGATCCGCTCCGGCCGCCACCTGTTCATCGTGGACGCCGACGCCGAGGAGGACGCCCGCCGCGAGGCGATCGAGCGCGCCGAGTCGGCCGAGGCCCGCCGCCACCGCCGCGACGCCGACCTCGACCTGGCCCAGGTCACCGTGGTCCACCTCGGACTGCTCCGCACGCACTGATCCCCCGCCGGCCGCCGGGCCGCCGGGGGATCCGCCGTTCCCGGGCGCTAAGCCCGCCCGGCCGACTTCTGGGTCCGCCGCGCCAGCGAGTCGATCACCACGGCGGCCAGCAGCACCGCTCCGGTGATCATGAACTGGATCGCGTTGCTCAGGCCCTGGATGTTCATCCCGGACTGGATCGAGCCGATCACCAGCGCACCCAGCAGCGCCGACCAGGTCGACCCCCGCCCGCCGAACAGGCTGGTGCCGCCGATGACGGCCGCCGCGATCGCGTTCATCAGCAGGTTGCCGCCGCCGGAGGTCTGCGAGGCCGACTGGATCTGCGCGGCCAGGAACAGGCCGCCGATCGCCGCCATGGTGGAACAGATCATGAACACCGTGATCCGCACCAGCGAGACGTTGATGCCGGCCCGCCGGGCGCCCTCGATGTTCCCGCCCAGCGCGAACACCTTCCGCCCGTACGGGGTGCGGCGCAGCACGAACTCCAGCACCACCACGAAGACCACGAACACCAGCAGCGCCAGCGGCAGCCCCTTGTACTGGTTGAGCGTGTAGGCGACCAGGAACCCGACCACCGCCAGCGCCGCGGTGCGCACCAGGACGTCGGTGAGCGTCCGGTACGGCACCCCGGCCGCCCGCCGCCGCCGGCCGTCCAGCAGCGAGGAGCCGAGGAACAGCACCACCCCGGCCGCCGCCATCCCGTACGCGGCGATCTGCTGCCCGTAGATGGTGGAGTACAGCCGGGAGACGATGTCCTTGCCGGACAGGTTGACGGTGCCGCTGGCGCCGAGGATCTGGAGCATCAGGCCGTTCCAGCCGAGGTTGCCGGCCAGCGTGACGACGAACGCCGGGACGCCGACCTTGGCGAAGAACAGGCCCTGGATCAGGCCGACCAGCGCGCCGCCGGCGATCGCGGACAGCAGCGCCACCCACTGGTTGACGCCGTGGGTGACGTTCATGACCGCGAAGATCGCCGCGCACAGGCCGCTGACCGAGCCGACCGACAGGTCGATCTCGCCGAGCAGCAGCACGAACACCACGCCCAGCGCGATCATGCCGGTGCCGACGATCTGCTGGGACAGGTTGGAGAGGTTCTGCGCGGACAGGAAGCTGCTGTTCAGCGAGCCGAACACGGCCCAGATGACGATCAGCGCGACCACCACCGGGGCCGAGCCCAGCTCGCCGCTGGTCAGCCGCCGCTTGAACTCGATCAGGTAGCCCTTGAGGCCCTCCTGCCGGACGATCAGCCGCGGGTCGACGGCCGGGGTGGCCTCCGCCGCGACCGGGACGGGCGCGTTGACCCCGCCGGTCGGCATCGAGTCCTCCGGCAGCGGCCGGTGCTCCGGCCCCGGGGTGTCCCCGCTCATCGCTCGCCTCCCTCGCCGCGGGCCCGCCGGCGGGTCACGGCGTTGTCCGTGGCACCGGTGATGGCCGAGATGATCTGCTCCTGGTTGGTGGAGCGCTTGTCGAAGACCCCGTTGTTGCGTCCCAGCCGCAGCACCGCGACGGTGTCGGCGACCGCCATCACGTCGGCCATGTTGTGGCTGATCAGGATCACCCCGAGGCGCTGGTCGCGCAGCCGCTCGACCAGGTCGAGGACCTGCGCGGTCTGCTCGACGCCGAGCGCGGCGGTCGGTTCGTCCAGGATGACCACCTTGGGCGAGCCGATCAGGGCCCGGGCGATCGCCACCACCTGGCGCTGGCCGCCGGAGAGCGAGGCGATCGGGATCCGCACGCTGGGGATCCGGATCGAGAGGCTGTCCAGCAGTTGCCGGGAGCGCTGCTCCATCGCGACCTCGTCCAGGACCAGCCCGAACTGCTTGAGCTCCCGGCCGAGGAACAGGTTGCCGACCACGTCCAGGTTGTCGCAGAGCGCGAGGTCCTGGTAGACGGTGGCGATGCCCAGGTGCTGGGCGTCCTGCGGCCGGTGGACGGCCACCGGCCGGCCCTCCCACTCGATCACGCCCTCGTCCGGCTGGTTGACCCCGGCGACGGTCTTCACCAGGGTCGACTTCCCGGCGCCGTTGTCGCCGACCAGCGCGACCACCTCGCCGGCCCGGACCTCCAGCTCGATGTCGGTGAGCGCCTGGACGGCGCCGAACCGCTTCGAGATCCCCCGCAGTGCCAGCACGGTCTCGCCCGTCACCGCGACCACCTCCTCTCCGGTGTAGAAGGCGGTTACTGGATCCCGGCGGCCTGGCAGGCCGAGGCGTAGTCCGGGGTGCAGATCTGCTGGGCGGTGTAGAGGCCGTCGGCGATCACGGTGGACTTGACGTTGTCCTTGGTGAGCACGGTCGGGGCGATCAGCAGCGAGTCGACCGTGGCGCCGCTGCCGTTGGTCGAGGTGGTCGGCTTCAGCGAGGCGCCCAGGCTCTTGCCCTGGGCGAACTGCACCGCCATCTCGCCGGCCGCGTCCGCCTCCGGCTTGTACGGCTTGTAGATCGACATGGTCTGCGTCCCGGCCAGGATCCGCTGCACGGCGTCGAGTTGGGCGTCCTGACCGGTCAGCGGGACGCTCAGGTTGGCGGCCTTGAGGGCGGTGGCGATGCCGGCCGCCATGCCGTCGTTGGCGGAGTAGACGCCCACCACGTTCGGGGCGCCGATCGCGGTGATCGCGGCAGCAGCCTCCTGGTTGGCGGTGTTCGGGTCCCACTGCGGGGTGTCGTACTCCTTGCCGACCTTCAACTTGCCGTCGATCGCGCTGTGCGCGCCGGCCTTGAAGTCGGCCGCGTTCGGGTCGGTCGGCGAGCCGTTGATCATGATGATCTGGCCGCTGCCCGCCTTGTCGCCGACCGCCGTGACCAGCGCCTCGCCCTGCAGTTCGCCGACCTTGTGGTTGTCGAAGGAGACGTACGCGTCCACCGGGCCCTGGGCGAGCCGGTCGTAGGCGATCACCTTGACGCCCGCGTCGTGCGCCTTCTGCACCGAGGACTGGATCGCCTTGGAGTCCACCGCGTCCAGGATCAGCACCTGGTCGCCCTTGGTCAGCGCGGTGTCCACCTGGGTCTGCTGCTGGGTCGCGTCCTGGTTGGCGTTGTAGTAGTCGATCTGCGCGTCCGGCACCAGCGACTTGATCTTCGCCTCGATCAGCGGGCGGTCGAACTGCTCGTAGCGGGTGGTCTTGGACTCCGGCAGCAGCAGGCCGATCTTCACCGCCTGGTTCGCACTGCCGGAGGAGCCCGAGGAGCCGGACGACTGCTTGGCACTGCCGCAGGCGGACAGGCCCACGGCGAGCGCGGCCGCGGTGGCGGCGACGGCGACGGCGATCCGACGGAGACCGGTGTGCATGATGCCCTCTTCCTGTGGACGGCGCCCCCGTCACCGAGTGTGAGAACCCCGGGCGACCGGCACGATCGGGGTTGCGCCGAGCGGGTGGCGGCGCGCCGTGCGGGTACCCGGGGGGCGTCGGCCGCTGACGGGTGTGACTTCACCGGGCGGGGTTTGTATGCTTCGCTCGACTTCTACAGCTCTGTAGAAGTTCGGGCGACGGCAACGGGTGAGGGGGCGTCATGTCCGCACGCAGGGCGAAGGGCGGTCACGGCGGCGCGCGGAGCCGCGGCCACCGGGCGCGCAGGATCGTGCTGTGGTCCACCGCGGGCACGCTCTCGCTGGCCGTCCTGGCCGGCGGCCTGGTCTACTGGCGGCTGAACGGCAACCTCAGCACCTTCGGCGACGACGGCGTCAGCAAGGACCGGCCGGCCGCCGCCAGTGCCGACGCCCAGGGCCGCACCCCCGTCAACCTGCTGCTGATCGGCTCCGACGCCCGGGACGGCACCAACAAGGACCTCGGCGGCGGCGACGACGGCGGGGCCCGCTCGGACACCGCGATCCTGCTGCACGTCTACGCCGACCACCGGCACGCCGTCGGGGTGTCCATCCCGCGCGACTCGCTGGTCGAGGTGCCGCCCTGCATGCTGCCGGACAAGACCTGGACCAAGGACCAGCCCAGCGCCATGTTCAACAGCGCCTTCTCGGTCGGCGACACCGACAAGGGCAACCCGGCCTGCACCCAGAACACCGTGGAGAAGCTCACCGGACTGCGGGTCGACCACACCATGGTGGTCAACTTCCAGGGCTTCGCCGACATGACCGAGGCGGTCGGCGGCGTCGACGTCTGCCTGCCCGAGGCCGTCTACGAGGGCGACCTGAACCCCAACCTCGGCCACCGCGGCAAGCAGCTGTTCACGGCCGGCCACCAGACCATCTCCGGGCAGGCCGCGCTCGACTACGTCCGGATCCGGCACGGCCTCGGCGACGGCTCCGACATCGGCCGCACCAAGCGCCAGCAGGCGTTCCTCTCCTCACTGATCAAGCAGGTCAAGTCGGAGGGCATGGACCCCACCACGCTGCTGCCGCTGGCCGACGCCGCCACCAAGTCGCTCACCGTCGACCAGGGCCTCGGCTCGGCCTCGAAACTGCTCGACTTCGCCATGTCGCTCAAGGACGTCGACCTGCACGACATCAAGTTCCTCACCGTGCCCTGGCGCTACCAGGGCGAACGGGTCGCCCTGGTGCACCCCGACGTCGACCAGCTGTGGGCCGCCCTCAGGGCCGACCGCACCCTGGACGGGCAGGACGCCTCCGCCACCCCGGCCGCCGACCCCTCCATCGCCCCCTCCCCCTCACCCTCGGCACCCTCCGCGCCCGCGCGGGCCGACGGCGCCGGGATCAAGGTCGCCGTCTACAACGGCACCGGGACCGCCGGACTGACCGCCCGGGCCGCCGAGACCCTGGAGGGCTCCGGGTTCACCGTCACCGGCCGGGCCAACGCCGCCACCCGCACCCACCGCAGCACCCTGGTCGAGTACGGCCCCGGCGAGAAGGCGCAGGCCGAGAAGGTCGCCGCGCTCTTCCCCGGCGCCCAGCTGCAGGCCGCGGGCCGGGCCGGGATCGCCCTCACCCTCGGCGCCGACTACGCCGGCGGCGGCACCACCGCCGCCCCGCCGGTGCCCACCGGCCCGCTGCCCACCAGCGTCAGCCAGGCCCGCTCCGCCGACGAGGACGCCTGCTCCGACCTCACCTACGGCTGAGCCCGACCGGCGGACGGAGCGGACGACGGCGATGGACCCGCACCCCGGCGACGGCCCCGCCCGGCAGGACCGGGCCGACTTCGAGCACGCCCTCGGCCGGGCCCTGACCGACCCGGCGGTGCGCGCCGCACTGGCCCTGGCCGACGACCCGCTGCGGGCCGCCCGGCTGCGGACCCTGGCCCGGCGGCACTCCGCCCGGATCCTGGCCGCCGCCCGACCCGAGTACCTGGCCTACCGCCGGCTGCGGGACAGCACGCCCGAACCGGCCGCCCCGGCCCGCGACCCGGGCGAGCGGCTGACCGGCTGGCTCGGCGCGCTGGCCCTGGTGGTGCCGGTCGTCAGCGGCAGCGCCGCCGCCGGGTTCTTCCTGCTCGGCGCCGTCCTCGGCCTGTCCCGCCCGCACGCCGGGCTGACCGCCCCGCTGCGCACCGCCGCCTGGACCGCCGTCGCGATCGCGGTGCTCGGCGCGCTGACCGGGCTGATCGGCCTGCTGCTGACCGCCGCCTGGCGGCGCGCCGGACCGGCCGACCCTCCGCGGCACGAGCAGCGGCTGGCCGACGCCCGCACCGCCTGGTGCGACGCGCTGCTGGAGCGCGGGCTGCGGCCCTTCCTGCTGGCCGGGCCGGAGCGGTCGTCAGAAACCTGCGAGTGAACGGGGGTTCGTACCGCCCCCGAGCGGCAATAACCACTCCGGGCCGCTTCGCAATGCGCGGGCAATTCATGGGCAGATGCCGGGTTCCTGGCGATATTCAGGTAAAGAGCGGGCAATACTTTCCCCGTTGTTGCCGCATTCCTTCCCGAACGCGTGACTACGCTTCGTCGGCCGTACGCCTTTCGCGCCGTGAAGGAAGCACTCCGTGAGCACTCCCCAGCCTGGCCACTACCCGCCGCCGGGCCAGTACCCCCCGCCGCAGGCCGGTGGCTACCCGCCGCCGCCCGGTCCGTACGCCCAGCAGCCCGGCCCGTACGCCCAGCAGCCCGGCCCGTACGCCCAGCAGCCCGGCCCGTACCCGCCGCCGGGCCAGTACCCCCCGCCGCAGGCCGGTGGCTACCCGCCGCCGCAGGCGCAGTACCCGCCGCCCGGGCAGTACGCCCCGCCGCCGGGCCAGTACCCGCCGCCGCAGGGCGCGCCCGGCCAGCCGGTGGTGTACGCGCCCCCCGGCGGCTACGGGGCGCGCACCGTGTCCCGCTGGCGGCCCAAGCAGGTCCTGTCGCTGGTCACGGCCGGGCTGGGCGCGATCGCGATGCTCGTCTTCTGGCTGTTCGTGCCGAACAACGGCGCGAGCACCGCCAAGGTCGGCGACTGCATGTACAAGTCCGGCGGCAGCTCGGTCCGGCCCAGCTTCACCGTGGTGCCGTGCACCGACGCCAAGGCCACCTACAAGGTGGTCAAGGTGGTGCAGAGCAGCGACACCACCGCCTGCAGCTCGATGCCGGAGCACCCCGGCTGGTACTCGGAGACCAGGAAGCGGAAGAGCTTCACGGTCTGCTTCGTCCCGAAGAAGCCCTGAGGGTCCCGGAGAATCCCAACGGCCCGGCCCGGCCCGGCCCCGCGCCCGACCACCGCCCGCCACCTGCGACGACGCGGATTTATTCGGAGCGGGCCGCTCCGCTCCGCGCGTAGACTCCGAACTCCTTTTCCGCGGGCCGAGAGGACGGTGTCCCATGCGCTGGTCGCAGTTGTACGTACCCACCCTGCGGGAGGACCCGGCCGACGCCGACGCCGCGAGCCACCGGCTGCTGGTCCGCGCCGGGTACGTGCGGCAGTTGTCCGCCGGCCACTACTCGCTGCTCCCGCTGGCGGCCCGGGTCCGGGCCCGGATCGTCGCGGTGGTCCGCGAGGAGATGGAGCGGATCGGGGCGCAGGAGTTCCTGCTGCCCGCGCTGCACCCGGCCGAGCTGTGGCGGCGCACCGGGCGCTGGGAGTCGATGGGCGAGGAGATGTTCCGCCTGACCGACCGCAAGGGCGCCGAGCAGGCCCTCGGGATGACCCACGAGGAGGTGTTCGCCCACCTCGCCGAGGAGTTGCGCTCGTACCGGCAGCTGCCGCAGGTCTGGTACCAGTTCCAGACCAAGTTCCGGGACGAGGCGCGGCCCCGCTCGGGCCTGCTGCGGGTGCGCGAGTTCACCATGAAGGACTCGTACAGCTTCGACCTCGACGAGGCCGGGCTGGAGCGCTCCTTCGAGGCGCACCGGCAGGCGTACCTGCGGATCTTCGAGCGGCTCGGGCTGCCCGCGTTCGGGGTGCGGGCCTCCAGCGGCACCATGGGCGGCAGCGCCTCGGTGGAGTTCATGAGCCCCTCGGAGGCCGGCGAGGACCTGGTGGTGCGCTGCCCGGGCTGCGGGTACGCGGCCAACACCGAGAAGGCGCTGTCCGCGCTGCCCGCCGTCGCCGACCCGTCCGGCGAGGAGGCGCCCGAGGAGTTCGCGACGCCCTCGGCGCGCAGCATCGAGGAGCTGGCGGAGCGGCACGGCGTCGCGCCCGAGCGGCAGTTGAAGACCCTGGTGCAGGTGGTCGACGGGGCGCTGACGCTGGTGCTGCTGCGCGGCGACCACGCCCTGGTCGAGCAGAAGCTGCTGGACGCGCTGGGCGCCTCGGCCGTCCGGCCCGCGACCGCCGAGGAGATCACCGCGGCGCTCGGCGCGTCCCCCGGCAGCCTGGGCCCGCTGGGCGGGCACGGCCTGCCGGTGGTCGCGGACGGAGCGCTGCGCGGCCGCACCGGCCTGACCTGCGGGGCCAACCGGGACGGCGTCCACCTGCGCGGGGTGTCGGTCGGGCGGGACGTCGCGGTCGACCGCTGGGCGGACCTGCGGGAGGTCGCGGCGGGCGAGCCCTGCGCGGAGTGCGGGGCGGCCCTGGAGGTGCTGCGCACCATCGAGGTCGGGCACATCTTCCAGCTCGGCCGCCGCTACACCGAGGCGCTGGACGTGGCGGTCTCCGGGCCCGGCGGCGAGCGGGTGGTGCCGCTGATGGGCAGTTACGGCATCGGCGTGGAGCGGGTGCTGGCCGCCCTGGTGGAGGCGCACCACGACGGGCGGGGCATCCGCTGGCCCGCCGCGGTCGCCCCGTTCGACCTGGTGCTGACGGTGCTGCCGGACCGGGACGGCACGGTCGCCGGGGCCGCCGAGCGGCTGTACGGGGAGTTGGGCGCGGCGGGCGTGCGGGTGCTGCTGGACGACCGGGCGGAGCGGCCCGGGGTGAAGTTCGCCGACGCCGAACTGATCGGCGTGCCCTGGCGGCTGACGGTCGGCGCGCGTTCGCTGGCCGCCGGGGTGGTGGAGCTGACCGCCCGGGCGGACGGCGCCGTCCGCGAGGTGGCGCTCGGCGCGGTGGTGGCGGAGCTGGCCGGCCTGGTCGGCTGAGCGCGCGTCGGCCCCCGGGTGCCCGGCCGGGTGCCCGGGGGCCGACGCGCGCGCGGCGCACACAGGCGGCGGGTTCGGTGCAGAACCGGTGTGCACGGTGCGGGGGCGGGGTGAACCGAATGACCGCGCCTTAACGGAGGGTTGCGCCCCGTGGCGCCCTGGCCGCAGGTGGCCGGATAGCAGTCCGCCGACCGGCTCCTTGAGGTTTCGTCAGAAAATCCCCCGAACCTCCGCGTCGGTCCCACCCGACCCCGGCGCCCTGTGATAAACGGCCCGGTGGGAGGCGATGCGCGGGCCGGAGCGGCTCGTCCGAGGGTCGGGTTGACCCGGAATCAGGGCACTGACCTGGGGTTCCAACTACCCCTGTCCATCCGGGATGAGACGGATCTTCACATTCATGTGGACGATCGTTCACCTGTTCGCCCGATGATACGATCATCCCGCTTGGGGGAGCGGCGGGTTCACCCTGCGATGTCGGGGATTCAGCAGTCGGCCGCCAGTCGCCTGAAGAGAGTCTTATGACGAAATACACAGCGAACCCGTTGCTCTGGGTTCTCTTCCTCGTCCTGGCCGCCGCGGTCCTCGTCGTGGTCCGCCAGCGCAAGGCGTCCGCGGCGCTCCGACAGGAGATCGACGGGCTCCGGGAGCACTACACCGACCTGGAGCACCACTATACGCAGTCGGTCGCCTCCGCTCAGGAACAAGCGGACGAAGCAACCAGAACGGTATTGAAGTCCGCCATGCGGACGCTCCAGGGCCTCGCCGCGGAACAGCAGTTGGTCCTCTCCCGCTTGCAGGGCAAGTACGGCGAGTCGGTCATCCTGCAGGACCTGCTGGAGGTCGACCACACCAACTCCCAGTTCGGCCGCCGCGCCCAGTCCATCGCCGTCCTGTGCGGCGGCTGGCTCGGCCGCCACCGCGACGTCGCCTCGGTGTACGACGTGGTGCGTTCCGCCCAGGGCCGCATCCGGCACTACCGCCGGGTGGAGATCCTCTCCCAGGTGGACTTCGGCATCTCCAGCCGGGCGGTGGAACCGGTCGCCCTGGCGCTGGCCGAGCTGCTCGACAACGCGACCTCGTACTCCAGCCCCGACACCGTGGTGGAGATCAACATCCGCACCGTGCCCAAGGGCGTGGTGATCGTGGTGGACGACGCCGGCGTCGGCATGAACGACGAGGAACGGGCCCGCGCAGAAAGGCTGTTGACCACCGAGCGGGTCACCGGCGTCGCCGGCCTCGGCAACCCCCCGCAGTTCGGCCTCGCGGTGATCGGCGTGCTCTCCGAGCGCTTCGGCTTCGAGGTCTCGGTGGACTCCTCCTCCCCGTACGGCGGCGTCCGCTCCGTGCTGCTGCTGCCGCACGAGCTGCTGACCGGCATGCCCGAGCGGCGTCCCCAGCCGTCCGCCGCCACCGGCTCCGCCCACCCGGGCGCCCAGGCCCCGGCCCAGGCACCCGTTCCCGCGGCACGACCGGCAGCGCAGCCGGCCGCGCTGCCCGCCGCCGCGGTTCCTCCCCCGGCGGCCGAGTCGTTCGGCGCCACCGAGGACGGCCTGCCGATCCGCCGCCGCAAGCGGCCGATGGCGATCGTCCCGGCCACCGAACCCGCCCCCTACGGCGCGCCCGCGGCGTCCGCCCCGGCCGCTTCCCGTTCCGGTGAGCAGACCGCGGCGATCCTGGGGGCCTTCCAGCGCGGCACCAGGTCCGGTCGCGCCACCCAGCGGGACGACGCGAACCAGACGACCAGCACCCGCGGTGCAAGCAGTGAAGGGCATGAGTTCTCGTGAACGACGATCTGTCTTGGATGCTCGACAGCGCGCTGGAGATCCCGGGGGCCCTGCACGCGGTCCTGATCTCCGCCGACGGCCTGCTGATGGCCCGCACCAGGGACATCGACAAGGACAACGCGGACCGGGTGGCCGCCGCGATGAGCGGCGTGCAGTCGCTCAGCCGCTCGCTCGGCTTCTTCTGCGACAACCCGACCCAGCGCTGGCAGCAGACCCTGGTCGAGTTCGACGGCGGCTGGGTGTTCCTGATCTCCGCCGGTGACGGCGCCTACCTCGGCGTCTCCGCGCTGCCGGACGTCGACATGCAGGACATCACCTTCCGGATGCAGCAACTCGTCGGCCAGCTCGGCAAGTTCCTCGCCGCCCCGCCGCGCGAGGACCTCGGGGCCCGCCGGTGAGGGCGGGCGGCGAGGACTTCGAGTTCGAGCCGGTGGACTTAGTCCGCGCCTACGTCATCACCAAGGGCCGGGAGCTGCCCGACGACCAGGAGCTCTCCCTGATCACCCTGGTCACCGCAGCCCCGACCGAGGGGCGCCGCCCCACCCGGCTCACGCCGGAGGAGGAGCGGCTGCTCGACATCTGCTCGGCCGGCTACCTGTCGGTCGCCGAGGTGGCGGGCCACACCCGGCTCCCGCTGGGCGTGGTCCGGATCGTGCTGGCCTCGCTCACCGAGAGCGGCCACCTGATGACCCGTCCGCCGGTCCCCCGGGCCCGGAACGCCGACAAGGACCTTCTGGAGGAGGTGCTCAATGGGCTCACCCGCAAGTTCGGCTGACCGCCGCGACCTGACCACCGACGACTACGTCCCCGGCGGTGCGACCCAGACCGCCGTGAAGATCCTCGTCGTCGGGCACTTCGCCGTCGGCAAGACCACCTTCATCGGATCGATCTCCGAGATCGAGCCGCTGTCCACCGAAGAGACCATGACCCGGGTCTCCGAGAGCGTCGACGACCTCAAGGGCGTCCGGGGCAAGACCACCACCACGGTCGCCCTGGACTTCGGCCGGCTCACCCTCAGCGAACGCGTGGTGCTGTACCTGTTCGGCACCCCGGGCCAGACCCGCTTCGTCCAGATGTGGGAGGACATGGCCCGGGGCGCCCTCGGCGCACTGATCCTGGTCGACCCCGAACGCCTCGCCGACTCCTTCCCCGTCATCGACCTGATCGAGCAGTACGGCCTGGACTACGCCATCGCCGTCAACCACTTCGACGGCAACCCGGAACGCGCCGAACGGGCGCTGCGGGAGGCGCTCGACCTGCTCGACGAAACCCCGGTCGTCACCTGCGACGCGCGCAACGAGCAATCGTCGGCCGCCGCACTCACCACTCTCGTCCGCTATTTGCTGGACCGCGCCAGCTAGGAGCAACACGCAGTCATGGACGCTCACTCCTCCGCCCCGGTACCCCCGCCCGGGTGCCCGGCCCACGGCGGCCGAGTGCCGCTGTACGGGCCGGACTTCGCCGCCAACCCGCAGTCCTACTACGACTACCTGCGGCACTACGGCGCCACCGCTCCGGTCGAGCTCGCCCCCGGGGTCAACGCCACCCTGGTGACCGAGTACTCGGCCGCCCTGCAGCTGCTGCAGGACTCCGCCACCTTCCGCAAGGACGGGCGGCGCTGGCGCGAGTTCAACGAGGGTGCCGTCCCGATGGACAGCCCGGTGGTGCCGCTGCTCATGCACCGGCCCAACGCCATGTTCGCCGACGGCGCCGAGCACCTGCGGCTGCGCCAGGCGATCACCGACACCATGGCCCGGATCGACACCCGCCGCCTGGCCCGGGTCACCCAGCAGGTCTCGGACTTCCTCATCGCCCAGTTCGGCTACCGCGGCTCGGTCGACCTGGTCGGCAGCTACGCCCGGCAGCTGCCGCTGTTCGTCTTCAACGAGCTGTTCGGCTGCCCCGCCGACATCGGCGACCGGGTGCTGTTCGGCATCTCCAACATGTTCGACGGCATCAACGCCGAACAGGCCGCCGAGGTGCTGTACGGCGCCGTCGGCGAACTGGTCGCGCTCAAGCGCAGCCGTCCGGGCGACGACGTCGCCTCCTGGATGATGGAGCACACCTCGCGGCTCACCGACGAGGAGATGGTCCACCAGCTCGCCCTGCTGCTGTCGGGGACCGACCCGGAGGGCAACTTCATCGGGTCCACCCTGCACCGGCTGCTCACCCACGACGCGTACGCCCACCAGGGCGGCCTGATCTACGAGGCGATCGACGACACGCTGTGGGAGAACCCGCCGATGGCGAACCTCGCCCCGCACTACCCGGCGGTGGACACCGAGTTCGCGGGCGAGCAGCTGAAGGCCGGCGACCTGATGCTGGTCTCCTTCGCGGCCGCCAACCGCAGCCCGATCCTGGCCGGCGAGCGGAAGGTCGGCAGCCGGGCGCACCTGGCCTGGAGCGCCGGACCGCACGCCTGCCCCTCCAAGGACCCGGCGCGGCAGATCGCCATGACCGCGATCGAGAACCTGTTCAACAAGCTGCCGGACATCGAACTGGCCGTCCCGGAGAGCAGCCTGAGCTGGCGCCCGGGCCCGTTCAACCGCGGCCTGGTCGCGCTGCCCACCCGGTTCACCCCGGTCGAGGCGGCCCGCCCGGTGCCCGCCGCGAACGCGACGGACCGTCAGGACAAGCCCAGGGCAAGCGAGAAGACGGGTCGTTGGAGCCAGTTCCTCAACTGGTTGACCAAGTGATCTTTGCAACAGTAATCACCTTCCGGTCACCGCATGAACACTGAACGACTCGGGTATTCAGCTGCGCAATTGCCTCCGCCACATGCGGTTGCCCACTGACCGAGAACAGGAGGGTGTCGTGGAGAGAGTCTCCAAGGACGCCTGGCCTCCTACCGCCGCCCCCTCGCACCCGCCGATACCCGGCCCGGTACGAGGGGGCGGCGGCCGTCCGCCCCGTCCTCTCCTACGAACCGCCGACCGCCCGGAAACGCTCTGCCCGTCCAGACCGACGACCAGGACGGTGGGCGCCCACACCGCCCGCCAACTCCTGGCCCTGTGCGACCTCGCGGGCCTGGGGGCCGCCGAGTCCGCCGCCTACGCCCGCGCCGTCAACGCCGCCCTCGGCCCGGTCTCCGAGCGCCCGCTCCACCTGCCGCCCGGCATCCCGTCCTTCCTCTCCGACGACCACACCCCGGTCGAGTTCTCGCTGTCCTTCTCCCCCGACCGCGCCCCCACCCTGCGCGTGCTGTTCGAACCCGCCAGCGGCTTCGGCACCCCCGCCGAGAGCAGCCTCCTCGCCCAGCGCGCCCTGCGCGGACTGGCCGGCCACTGGGGGATCTCCACCGAACAGCTCGACGCCGTCTCCGACCTGTTCCTCCCGGACGCGCCGCAGGGCTGCTTCTCCCTGTGGATCGCCCTGGAGCTGCTCCCCGGCGGCACCCCGCGGATGAAGGCGTACCTCAACCCGGCCGCCAACGGCGCCCGCCGGGCCGAGGAGACCGTCCGCACCGCCCTGCGCCGGCTCGGCCACCACCACGCCGACGCCGACCTGCCCGAGGGCGACCAACTGCTCTTCCTCGCCCTCGACCTCGGCGACTGGCCCGAGCCCCGGCTCAAGATCTACACCAGCCACCACGGCCTCACCCCGACCGGCGCCCGCTCCCTCGGCCGGACACCGGACGGCCCCACCCCCGACGAACTGGAGTCCTTCGTCCGCACCGCGGCCGGACTCGGTCCCCGCGAGAACCCCCGTCTCGCGTTACGCCCCGTCCAGACCTGCCACGGCTACACCGACACCGCCGGCCCGGCCGGGGCGTTCACCGCGTACGTGCCGGTCCGCGACTACGCCCGGCACGACGGCGAGGTGCTCGACCGCGCGGTCCTGCTGCTCGACCGCTACGGCATCGACCCGGCCGGCCTGCGCGACGCCCTCGGCGCGCTGACGCCGCGCCCGCTGGAGGACGGCGTCGGACTGATCTCCTACCTCGCCCTGGCCCACCAGCACGGCCGCACGCCGCGGGTCACCGCGTACCTCTCCTCCGAGGCGTACCGGGTCCGTCCCCCGAACATCCGCTGACCCCCCGGCCGGCCGTCCCTCCCCTGTGACCGCCGACCGACGTCCGCCCCTGAACGGGACAGCGGGCGGAGCCGCCGTGGCACCCCCACCCACGGGCGGCTCCGCTCCCCCCGTCGCGGCTACGCCTCCCGCAGCTCCCGCAGGTACGAGCCGACGTCCACCTGGATCGAGGACCCCGTCGACAGCCCGTACCGGCGCTCGATCCCGGCCAGGTACCCGTCGATCTCCTTGCCCATCACGTCCGCCGCGGGCAGCAGCGCCTCCCCGGACAGCAGCCGCGCCACCCACTGCGCCTGCGCCTCCACCAGCCTGGTGATCGACCCCACCGGACGGATCAGCCCCAGGAACAGCAACCCCGGCCACTGCGGCGCCACCACCCGCCGGTACAGCCGGACCGGACCGGCCGCGCCCGCCGGGTGGCCGTCCGGGAGGAACCCGAACCGCCAGTCGAACCCGGTGCAGAACACCACCGCGTCCGCCTCCGTCGAACTCCCGTCCGCGAACCGGACGGTAGAGCCCTCCAGCGAGGCGACACCGGGCTTCGGCAGCACCGCGCCGTGCCGGATCCGGCTCAGGATCTCGTCCGAGATGGTCACCGCGGAGGAGAAGATCCGGTGGTCCGGCTCGGGCAGCCCGTAGTCCGACATCCGGCCGCGCGCCACCTCCAGGGCCTGCTCCACGAAATCCCGCTGCTCCTCCAGGGACTTGGCGGTGAACCAGGGCGCCTCCGCTATCAGGTCCACCGACATGCCGTACAGCTGCTTCGGGATGACGTGCAGGCCCCGGCGCACCGAGAGCACCGTCCGGGCCGCGTACCGGGACAGGTCCGCCGCGACGTCCACCCCGGACGCGCCCATGCCCACCACGACCACCCGCTGCCCGGCGAAGTCCCGGCCGTCCATGAAGTCCGAGGAGTGCAGCAGCGCCCCGGTGAAGGACTCCGCGCCCGGCGGCAGCGGGTCCGGCATCGCCGGCACGTTGTGGTGCCCGGAAGCCACCACCACCTGGTCGAACACCCGCCGGGTCTCCAGCCCCGAGGCGTCCCGGCTCACCACCGTCCAACCGCCGTGGCCGTCCTGACGCACCGACACCACCTCGGTGCGGAACTCGACGTACGGCAGCAGCCCCGCCCACTCGGCGAACTCCCGCAGATACCCGGCCACGTCGCTGTGCCGCGGGTAGAGCGGCAGCTCGTCGGACATCGGGAACGCCGCGAAACCCGTCAACTGCTTGGCGCTGTTCAGGTGCAGCGCCTGGTACGCCGGGCCGGGCTCGCCCGCCGACGGCCGCCGCCAGATCCCGCCCACCCCCGGCGACTTCTCCAGGCAGACGAAGTCAAGTCCGCGCTCGCGCAGCGCGTACGCCGCCGCCAATCCCGACAGCCCCGCACCGATCACACAGACAGTCACCGCGGCCTCCATACCGTGTTCCGCTCGAACTGACCGCCCCAGCAGCGATCTTGACGCCCCCGAGCATATGCAGCCTCCACATGCCTTCCCAGGGGTCTTCCGGACCCGTCCCAGCACCTGGACGGCCCCGCCTCGGCTGCCCCGCCCGGGCGCCCCGTCCGGGCGCCCCGCCCGGGTGCCTTGCCCGGGTGCCTTGCCCGGGTGCCTTGCCCGGGTGCCTTGCCCGGGTGCCTTGCCCGGGGCTGTCGGCGGAACCCACACTGATCGTCCGGAACCGAGGGGGCGTCATGACGGAGCAGCAACCGGCCGATCCGGCCGACCCGGCCGGTTTCGGGGCGCTGCTGCGCGACCTGCGCACCCGCGCCGGGCTCAGCCAGCAGACCGCCGCCGCCCGGGCCGGACTGAGCGCCCGGGCGCTGCGCGACCTCGAACACGACCGGGTCCGCCGACCCCGGGAGTCCACCGTCCAGCGCCTCGTCGACGCGCTCGCCCTGACCGGACCGCAGGCCGACGCGCTGCGGAGCGCCGCCCGGGACGACGGCCCGCCCGGCACCGGCCGCGGCACCACCCTGCTGCTGCTCGGCCCGCTGCTGCTGCGCCGCGGCCGCGACACCGTGCCGATCGGCAGCCCCACCCTGCGCCGCCTGCTCGGCCTGCTCGCCCTCACCCACCCCGCCGCCGCCACCCGGCAGGAGATCACCGACACCCTGTGGCCCGCCGGACCGCCGGACTCGCAGCAGAGCCTGCTGCACACCCACGTCAGCCGGCTGCGCCGACTGCTCGGCCCCGAAGACCCCGGAGGCCGCGGAACCCCCGACGACCCCGCGGCCGGCGTCGTCCGCACCCCCACCGGCTACCGGCTCGGCCTGCCCCGGCACCGGACCGACCTCGGCCGCTTCGACGACCTGATGACCCGCACCACCTGCCTGTGGCACGCCCCCGACCCGGACGCCGCCCACCGGGACCTCACCCGCGCCCTGCGGCACTGGCGCGGTCCCGTCCTCGCCGACGCCGACCCCGCCCTGCGCCGGCACCCCGCCGCGGTCGCCGCCAACGAACGCCGGATCCGCGCCGCCCTGCTGCACGCCGACACAGCCCTGCTGCTGCACCGCCCCGAACAGGCCGTCCCGCTGCTCCGGGAGCTGGCCCACACCGAGCCCCTGCACGAGGCCCTGCACGCCCGGCTGGTCCTCACCCTCGCCGCGAGCGGCCACCAGGCCGCCGCCCTCGACACCTACACCCGGCTGCGCACCCGGCTCGACGAGGAGCTCGGCGTCACCCCCGGCCCCGAACTCCACGACGCCCACCTGCGGGTCCTACGCGGCCCGCGCAACCCGGCGGGGCGCCCCGCCGACCGCCGCTCCACCACCGGCCGCTCCACCACCGACCTGGCCGCCGGCAGCCCGCCCGCCGACCGCCCGCCCGCCACCGGCCCGTCCGCGCCGCGCCCGCTCGACGCCCTCCCGAAGCCCGCCCAACTCCCTTACGTACCCGGGCAGTTAGTCGGGCGGCACCGGAAGCTGCGCGAACTCGACGGCCTGCTCCCGGCCGGCCCCGGCGACCCGACCGGGCCGGCCGACCGCCCGCCGCTCGTCCTGGTGACCGGCCCGCCCGGCATCGGCAAGACCGCCCTCGTCACCCACTGGGCGCACCGGCACCGCGACCGCTTCCCGGACGGACAGCTGCACGCCGACCTGCGCGGGCACTCCCCCCGGCCCGCCCCGCACCCGGACGACCTGCTCGCCCGCTTCCTGCGCGCCCTCGGCACCCCGCCCGACCGGCTGCCCGCCGACCCGGACGAGGCCGCCGCGCTCTACCGCACGCTGCTCGCCGACCGCCGGGTGCTGATCGTCCTCGACGACGCCCGCGACGCCGAACAGGTCCGCCCGCTGCTCCCCGGCGCCCCCGGCTGCGCCGTCCTGGTCACCGGCCGCAACCGCCTCACCGGCCTGCTCGCCGCCGACGGCGCCCGCCGCCTCACCCTGGACGCCCTCGACCCGGCGGAGGGCGCCCTGCTGCTCGGCACCGTCCTCGGCCCCGGCCGGGTCGCCGCCGAACCCACCGCCGCCCGCCGGCTCGTCCACGCCTGCGGCGGCCTCCCGCTGGCCCTGCGGATCGCCGCCGCCGACCTGGCCTCCCGCGGGACCGCCCTCGCCGACTACGCCCCCGCCGGGCCCGACGCCGCCCTGCTCGCCCGGCTCGACCTCGCCGACGACCCGCGCACCGGCCTCCGCGCCGCCTTCGACCTCTCCTACCGCGCCCTCCCCGCCCCCGCCCGCCGACTGTTCCGCCTCCTCGGCTCGGCCCCCGCCCCCGGTCTCGGCACCGACGAGGCCGCCGCCCTCACCGGCACCGACCGCCCCGGGGCCGCCGCCCTGCTGGCCCGCCTCGCCGACGCCCACCTCGTCCGGGAGCAGCCCCCCGGCCACCACCGGCTGCCCGGCCTGCTCCACCCGTACGCGGCGGGGCTGGCGGCAGAGCCGGAGACCGAACGGGGCGTGCAGCGGGTGGCCGGGCCGGTCACGCAGGCCGTCCGGGTGGGGGCCGACATCAATGCGTTGTGCGATACCGATCAATCGGGCGAGGACAATCAACTGATTGACGATCAGCTGGTTGACGATCAGCTACTCGGCGATCAGCCGGTCGACGATCAGCCGGCCGGCCACCGGCACCCGGCCGGGCGGCGGAACGCCCCGCACCCCGACGACGTCACCGTGCTGGGCCTGATCTGCTGGAAGCTCGGCCGACTGCCCGAGTCCGCCGAGCACTTCACCCGGGCCGCCCGCGTCCTCGGCGCCTCCCCCGGCCCGGACGGTACCGACGGCACCAACGACGCCGGCGGCACCGACGAACGGGAGGCCATCGCCCGGACCAACCTGGCGGTCGTGCAGCGGGCGCTCGGGCTCCCCGGCGAGGCGGTCCGCGAGATCGGCCGGACCCTGCCGGTGCACCGGCGGCACGGCAACCGGTTCAGCGAGGCCGTCGCGCTGACCTGCCTCTCCGGCGCGCACACCGACCTCGGCGACCACGCCAGCGGGCAGTTGCTCGCCCACACCGCGCTCGCCGTCGCCCGGGGCGTCCGCAGCCGGGCGCTCCAGGCCAACGCCCGACTCGCCCTCGCCACCGCGTACTTGCGCGCCCGGCGCCCCGCCGGGGCGGCGGCCGCGTACCGGGGGGCGCTGCGGCTGGCCGAGGCCGCGGGCGACCGGCACCCGCAGGCCGCCGCCCTGGTCGGGCTCGCCGCGGCCCGGCTCGACAGCGATCCGCGCGGCGCGCTGCGCACGGCCGAACGCGCCCTCGTCCTGGCCCGCGACGCCGGGTTCCGCATGTTCGAGGGCGACGCCCTGACCGTCCTCGCCCGGGTCCGGGTCCGCCTCGGCGAGCCGCACGCCGCCCTGGCCCCCGGCGCCGACGCCCTCGCCCTGCACCGCGCGACCGGCCACCGCCCCGGCGAGGCCCGGACCCGCCTGGTGCTCGCGCTGGCCGCCGCCGCCCTCGGGGCCGACGCCGACGCGGTCCGGCACCGCCGGGAGGCGCTGCACCTCGCCCGGGCGATGGGCGGAACTCCGCTGCACTGACCCGGAAGTTCCACGGAACTTCCGCCCCGCCGCGCCTTCGCAGCTCAGCGGCACCGCCGCCGGCCCGCTCGCCGCCAGTCCGGTTCCGGCCGCCCGTACAGCCCGGCTCCCTACCGTGGTCGCACCTCCCCTCCGGACCCCGAGGTGACCCCTTGAGCCGTTACGACCGACTCGCCCGCACCCCCGCCGTGCGCCGCGTCCAGCAGGAGATGGGCAGCGCGGACGCAGCCGAGCGCCGGCTGCGCACGCCCGACGCCGGGCCCGAACCGCTCGGCGCCGCCGAGACCGCCTTCGTCCAGGGCCTCGACGGCTTCCTGTTCGCGACCGTCAACGAGGACGGCTGGCCGTACGTCCAGCACCGCGGCGGCCCGCCCGGCTTCGTCCACGTCCTGGACCCGCACACCCTCGGCTACCTCGACGTGCGCGGCAACCGGCAGTACCTCACCACCGGCAACCTGCGCGGCGGTGACGGCCGGGTCGCCCTGTTCTTCCTCGACCACGCCCGGCAGGCCCGCCTCAAGGTGTTCGGCCGCGCCACCGCCGTCCCGGCCGACCGGGACCCAGTCCTCGCCGAGCGGCTCGCCACCCCGCGCACCGAGGGCCGGGTCGAACAGCTGGTCACCATCCGCGTCGAGGCGCACGCCTGGAACTGCTCCCAGCACATCACCCCGCGCTTCACCGAGCGCGAACTCGCCGACGTCCTGGGCCCGGTCCGCGACCGGCTGGAACGGCTCGACCGGCTGGAACGGGAGAACGCCCTGCTGCGCGCCGAACTCGCCGCCGCCACCGGCCGGGCACCCGCCTCCCCCGCGCAGGACTGACCCCGCCGTGCGCTCCTCCCCCACCCCGAAGGGCTGACGCCGCCGTGCCCGCCAGTCTGACCGACCACCCCGCGGCCGCGACCCCGGCCGCTCCCGAACCCGCCATCTGGTCGCGGAACTTCCGCCGCTACTTCACCGCCCGCAGCGCGGGCCTGCTCAGCTGGGCGATGCTCCCGGTCGCCGTCTCGGCCGGGCTGCTCTCGGCCGGCCGCGGCCTGGACACGGCGGGCTACGCGATGGCCTTCCTGATCGCCCCGTTCGCCGGGCTGGTGCTGTTCGGCGGCGTCCTCGCCGACCGGTTCACCGCCCGCCGGATGATGATCCTCGCCGACCTGACCAACCTCACCGCGCACGTCCTGCTGGCCGTCCTGTTCTGGCACGGCGTCGACCGGCTCTGGCAGCTGTACGCGCTGCTCGCGTTGGCGGGCACCGCCAACGCCCTGTTCCAGCCCGGCGCCTCCTCGACCGTCCCGCTGGTCTCCCGCGACGTCCAAGGCGCCAACGGCGTGCTGCGCACCTCGGAGGCGATCACCGGCCTGGGCGGGCCCGCGCTGGCCGGCGTCCTGGTCGGCTTCGGCTCCACCGGCTGGGTGATGGCGCTGTCCGCGCTCGCCTACGCCACCAGCGCCGGCTGCCTGTTCGCGCTGCGGCCGGGGCCGGTCCCGGCCCCGCCCGCCGGGCACTCGCTCTGGCACGACCTGGCCGTCGGCTGGCACGAGTTCCGCTCCCGCAGCTGGCTCTGGGGCGTGATCCTGATCTGGATGGTCTACGCCGTCCTCGCCTGGGGACCGCAACTCTCGCTCGCCGCGGGCGTCGTGGTGCCCACCCACGGCCCCACCGCGTTCGGCCTGGTCAACTGCGCGCTCGGCGCGGGCACGGTGGCCGGCGGCCTGCTCGCCATCCGCTACAAGCCCGGGCGCCCGCTCGCGGCCGGTGCGGTCGCCATGTTCGCCTACCCGCTCTACCCCCTCGCCCTCCTGCTGCACGCCCCGGTCTGGCTGCTCGCCGCCGCCCAGGTGCTGGTCGGCGCCGGCCTCGGGGTCTGGGGCGTGATGTGGTCCACGGCCGTCCAGACCCAGGTGCCCGGCGAGGTGCTCAACCGCGTCCACGCCTACGAGGTGGCCGGCTCGGTCGGCCTCTACCCGCTCGGCTCCGCCCTGGCCGGACCCGCCGCGCACGCCTTCGGCGCCGGCCACGTCCTCGCCGCCGGCACCCTGGTCGCCCTGCTCACCCCCGTCGCCCTCCTGCTCGCCCGCCCCGTCCGCACCCTGCCCCGCGTCCCGGACCGCCCCGGCCCCCGCCCCGACACCCCAGCAGCGCAGACCAGTTGATCCCCGCCGACCAGCCCTCGTCCACAACGAAGAAGCCCCAGGTCGCTGACCTGGGGCTTTACCGTGGAGCGGGTGACGAGAATCGAACTCGCGCTCTAAGCTTGGGAATCCTCCGCCCCGAATCAGGGATTTCCGCAGGTCACAAGCCCTGTATGCCTCAGTTCGGGGCACCGTGGATCATGGGATCCTTGACCGCCGCAGACCTCGACATACCGCCCCTACTCGCGCAACAGTCGCGCACGACGCTCCCCAACCGTTTCGATTCGCCGCCCTGGAGTCGCCTCGATCGTGCCCCGGCATAACCGACCGAACGGCCATGAGACACCGCCCGCTCCTCGGCGAGCAAGGCTGCCGACTGGCCACCTGATCGATGCTCGCGGCGTTTCACTTCCCCTGAGTGTGCAGCGATGCGACCGAAAGGCTCCCGCCATGCGACATGGACGCGACATACAATGACATTGGGGAGCATTTCCCCGGCCAAGAGCACCGACGACCCGAAGGTTCCCAGCACGGCCAGTCGGACCGCCGTATCGGCGCTCCGGTCATCTGCCGCCTTCAACTCCCAGGATCCGGTGGAGTCCTCCGGGAAGGTCTGCCATGCCTCGCAAGCAGAAGGCACGTCGCCGGTTTCGGCAACGCCCGCCAATACAGGTCGGGCCGCTGGAGCGCGACCTACACCGACCGCAACGGCCGGACACAGCGGTCTCCGGAAACCTTCGACACCGAGCTCGACGCCCTGACCTGGCTGGCACTCGTTCAGGCTGACCTCGCCCACGGCCGCCGCACACCTATCACCTCCCCACTCAAGGGCGTCCTGTTCAAGGACTACGCCAAGGACTGGATCGACAACCGCCCCCTCGCGGCCACTACCCGTGGGCTCTACCTGCGCCTGCTGAAGGCATGCATCCTGCCCACCTTCGGCAGCACCCCTGTCACCCGCATCACCTTCGCGGAAGTCGGGCACTGGAACTCCGAGCAACTGGACAAGCACGGCGAATCAGTCGCCGCCAAGGCCTACCGGCTCCTCAAGGCGATCATGGAGACCGCCATCGCCGACGACGAGACGCTCCCCCGCAACCCGTGCCGCATCCGCGGCGCCGGCAGCGAGCACCCGGCCGAACGCCACACCGCCACCGTCACCCAAGTCTTCACGCTCGCCAACGCCGTCGGCGAACGGTGGCGCCTGTTCGTCCTCCTCGGCGCGTTCGCCACCCTGCGCCCCGAAGAACTCGCCTCCCTCAGGCGCGAGGACATCGACGTCGCCCGACGCCTGATCCGCATCACCTCCGCCTCGCCCGAACTCCTCAACGGCAGACGCACCACCAGCCGCCCCAAGTCCGAGGCCGGAACCCGCACCGTCCACCTGCCCGCCATCCTCGACGAAGCACTGCACCTGCACATGGACCGCTACGCCGAGCCCGGCCCCCTCGGACTCGTCTTCGTCGGCGAGAAAGGAGCCCCCTTCCGCCGTTCCACCTTCGGCCGCACGTTTCGCAAGGCCCGTGCCGACGTCCCCGGCCTGCCGGAGAACTTCACCTTCTACGACCTGCGCCACACCGGCAACACCCTCCTCGCCCAGGAAGGCGTCGGCCTCAAGGACCTCATGGTCCGCATGGGCCAGAGCACCCCACGCGCAGCCATCGGCTACCAACACTCCGCTGACAACCGCCAACGCGAACTTGCCGACAAACTCGACCACCGCATCCTCACCGACCTCCGCCACGGGTCAGTCATCTCTGACCGGGCCTGTCCTACCAAGCAAGCGGCCAACGGCCATGGCTCCCGCTCGCCTGGATGCCAAACCGGAGACCCACCTCAGTGTCCGCACCCCTCGATCTCCGACTCGGGCCTTCACCAAGCCCCTCGGCGGAAAGCCGGACACTCCAAATTGCCCTCCGAGCACCATCGGAGCTGATGCCACCTCCTACCAGGAAAGATGACGTAGATCACGGTTGCAGGCCGCCTAGCGCACAACGGAATTGTTGCAGCCCAGGTTGTGGACAGACACGCAACAAAGCGTGCCAGAGCACCCCATGCGGCTGGACCGTCGCGCGGGTGCCGACGCACCATGTTGAACGCCTGCCACGGCCGTGAGGCGGCGCCCCTCCCGGCCGACCTGGCAGTGAAACGCCATCACCTGCAACGGAGGACTCCGAATGCCTCGCAACAAGCGCACCCGTCAGGCGCCCCAGATTGCACGGCAGGGTGCTCAGCCGCACCCCCTGATGCCGCCCCTCAGCAACCTTCTGATCATCATCGTGGTCATCATCGTGTTGGATCTGACCACGGTCCTCGTCCCTGATACTCGGCCGCTCCTGGTCCAAGCCCTGCCGCTCACGGGCGGCCTCGCAATCAAGATCAGTCAGCGCCGCATCGCAGGAAGGTAGGAATCGCACATGGGCCGGCCGGAACGTCCGGTGACCACGGAGGGTACGCACCTGGCGGAACTCGCCTTGTGGCTTCGGTCAGAACGGCACCGCGCTGGTGTTACCTACCGTGTTATGGCTGCGGGAACCGGATACAGTGTGTCAACGTTCAGCCGAGCTGCAGCTGGCAACCTGGTTCCGACCGACCGCGTGGTGCAATTGTATGCCCAAGCATGCGGATCTGATCTTGAGAAAGCTCGGATGCTGCGGCGGCGCGCCGCTCGCGAGGAATATTTGAACCGGCGCCTGAGACTGGACTTCCCGTCTGGCTTCAGGCCCCCGCGGCCGCAACTTGTCATCGACGAGGCAGAACTCCGGCAAGCAATGCGCTACCTGCTGCTAGAGAGTGGCCTTTCTCTTCGGCAGGTCGAGCAAGTCTCGCGGGACCGCCACACGGAGCGCGGCGGGGGGTACTGGCTACCTCGTTCGACCCTTGGCGCCGTAGTGAAGGGCAACTTGCGTCCCACACTGCGCGTCGTAATGGCACTCGCCGAAGCATGCGACGTACCCGAAGCCGATTTGGTGCATTGGGAGCACGCATGGGAGCGAGTCCACTCCCGGTTGATGGTCGAAGCGTGGGAGGAGGACTGGCCGACAATCCGAAAGGCGGCAGGGAAATTTCCAAATCGCCTCCCTTACCCGCGCTGAACACGACACGCCAGGCGAGAACAGAGCGAGGCGCTCGCCGTCAGAATGCGCCACGCCCACGAGCCCTGACCGGACCATTTCCGACGGCCTGGAAACCGCTAGGTAGGTCAACTCCCAATCGCCTGGCGTGATCGGACAATCGCATAGGGCCCGCTGTCACCCGTATCTTGAGTGACAGCGGGCCAGCCAACACCTTGCTGGGTTCAGTCGGCGTCGACCGGAAGGAGGGCGTACAGCTCCTCCGCCGGCACGGGGTACTTGGTCTTCATCACGTCAGCGTAGGCGCGCAGTGCCCTGCTGATCTGGGCCTTGGAGCGCGGCGCGAGGTGAACCTGGAGAAGGTCGTACAGAAGCTGGTTGTTCCCGCTGGCCATCTTGCCCTTGGTCTTCGTGCCCTCGGGCGTCTCGATCCACATGGAAGAGAACGGCGCCGAGGTCATCTTCCAGTCAAGGGCCGACAGGCGCTTCATCAGCTCCGGCCACTCCAGCGATCCCTGTTCCAGAATGTGGCGCACTACCCTTGCCACCTGGACCTGGATCGCCGGCCGCATGAACGGGTGGCCTGCACCGTCCCGGCCCTTGGGCGCCCGCAGGTCCTTCGGCGACACAGAGGCGAGGTAGCGCTGACGCAGGTTTCCGCACGCGTCGAGGAGTTCACGGAGACGAACGGTGAGGACCTCGTAGCTCTGGTCGAGGAGCTCGTCGGTTGCTCGCTGGTTGGACTGGTCGCTGGTGCAGGGGAGGTCGTAGCCGATCTCCTTGGCGACATCGTAAAGCACACCGATAGTGCTCCATGCGGGACTTGATGCGTTGATCGAGCGCTGGGCCAGTACGAGCTCTCCGTCCTGACCGACCTTGCTGAACACGAGAACGACCTTCTCCCGCTTCAAAAAGTCGTCTTCGTCGAGCAGGCGGCGGGTCAGGATGGCGAAGCTGTCGTCCTCATCGAGGGCGATGTTCTCCTGCAGGTTGGTGCTCTTGGCGTTCCGGTTGATGTTGGTGAAGAGCCGCCGGGTACGCTGGCGCCCCTCCTCCGTATCAAAGTGCGGCACCACGATGACGTTGATGTCCTCGCGGCCGAGCTCGGGGTTCTGCTTGATCGCTTCCTTGATCGCCTTGAGTCGATGCTGGCCGTCGAGGGCGAAGAACTGCTGAGTCCCATCGAAGGTGAGGACGCCGAAGTTGCGGTCCAGCCCCTGCAGGACGGCCTGGTCGTCCGCGTCCATCGAGACGGAGTGGTACTTAGGGTCTCCACCCCACACCGCGATGATGAGTGCTCCGAGGAAGCGGTTCTCGTTGGTGAGGAGGTACTCGGTGATCTTCTCCGTCCGGTCGCCGACGCCACGCTGGATCATGGTGCCGAGGTCCCGGTTTCCGCCGAGCTCATGCGCGAAGTTGATCTCACGCGCGACCTGGGCGTAGCTCATCAGGCAGGAGTAGTAGGTCCAGTTGCCTACCTTGGCTTCGAAGGCGGGGACGAACGTCTTGGACGGCATGAGGTACCTCTATGTCAGGAAAGGAGTTTGAGCTAGGAGCGGAGTGCCGGCCTGGCGACCGAGCTGATCCGGCCGCGCAGGGTCGGGCCGCCCTGGATGTTGATAGGCGGGTTGTAGAGGTGAAGTAGCCGCTCCTCCAGGTTCTTGATCATCGATCGGTCGTCGACGGTCGCGAACCAGTACTCCAGGGGGCGCAGCGCGAGGTAATGAGTGAGGCGGTCGTCCCGGTTGGTCGGTGGTTCCCGTGTCCAGAGGTTCTCGGGGTTACCGCGCAGGTGCTTTCGATAGTCCCGGTACCTGTTCCTGAGCGTGTTACCCATCTGGCCAGCGCCGCCTGCGTGTCCTATGTAGAGGACTTGGTGGAAGCTGCCCGCTGTCCTGTCCGCCATGGACAGCTTGATCGACGGGGACCAGACGAACATATAGAGGCCCGGCTCGTCCGGTATCGCGTCGACGATCCCCTCGGTCGCTTTGAGTCGTTCCCAGGGGGAGGCGAGTTGCTTCAGGTCGTGCTGGAGGACCTGGTGGGCGGGCACGTCCAGCATCGGCGTGATGCCAAGCTGGATCTCGAGAGCAGGACTGGCGTCCAGGCGGTGGCGGTTGACCGCCAACGCGATGGTGTCTGGTGTCGCCATTCCTCATGTGCTCCGGGCGGGTGAAGGTGTGGGGTGAGTGCACACATCCTTACACGCTGCAGTGACAGCCGGAGTTATGAGACGGAAAAGAGTCCGATAAGTGAAGAATTATCACTTATCGGACTCTTTCGGGATTTCCGCGCTCAGAGGTGGCAGACGGAACAGCCGGCCTCGTCGTCATCCGCGTCCAGGGCGTCGGAGAGGACTTCGAGCAGCGGCCGGTTGGGCTTGATCCGCTTGGCAGCGCGGGC
This sequence comes from Kitasatospora sp. NPDC004272, assembly GCF_053603035.1. NCBI lineage: Bacteria > Bacillati > Actinomycetota > Actinomycetes > Kitasatosporales > Streptomycetaceae > Kitasatospora > Kitasatospora sp. NPDC004272. The sequence goes on from NZ_JBSGET010000001.1 coordinate 62,127, forward strand.
GAGGTTTGCCTTGTGCTTGGCCTGGATCTCCTCGCGGCGCTCTATCAGGTCGTGCAGGGATTCGCCCTGGGACCAGGTGTAGTCGCGGCCCTGCATGGCGGTGCTCTGGTGACGGACCTTCTCTTCGTAGGCGACAGCCTTGTCGAAGAGCTCGGGGTGGCGGTCCTTGAGGCCGAGCCATTCGTGCTTGCGCTGGAAGAAGCAGAAGTAGCAACCGGAACGGGTGCGCCACTCGTAGTAGGCGGGCAGGCCGGTGCCGGCTTCGTCGAGGATGCGGTTGACGCCGTCGCGATCGATGCCGTCCTCGCGGAAGGGGAAGACCGCTGTGATATTGGGCTTGGTGCTGACGTAGCCGAGGCGGTTCTCATCGGCACGGATGGCGACGTAGGAGATGACCTCGTCGTCACCAACCCACTCCTCCAGCGGTTTGATCTTGAGGTTCTTGGTGCACCAACGCATCTGGGGGCTGGGCAGGGTGCCCTGGTAGACCTCGAGCCAATGGTCGAAGTCCCGGTCGGTGTTCAGACGCACGATGGGCTTGCCAACGGCGGCTTCGAGCTTGTTGAGGTACGCGTAGGTCTCGGGCAGCTCGGCGCCGGTGTCGCAGAAGAAGTACTCCATGTCCGGCACTCGGTCGCGCATGTAGATGGCGAGGGCGGATGAGTCCTTGCCGCCGGACAGGCCCAGGACGTGCCGAACCTTCTTTCCGGAAGCGGTGGTGTCGGTCATGGTCACTCCGTCCTCTCAAGTTCGCTGGTAGCGGGGTCGGTGACGCGCTGGGCCAGGGCGGCGAGCAGGATCCTGGCGCCGTCGGGGCCCAGCACCTTCTCAGCCTGCGTCAGCACACTGACAGCAAGGCTCTCGGCTTCCTGCTGGGCCTGCTTGGGCAGGTAGATCAGGGTGCGCTGTTCCGCCCCGTCCTTGTCGGTCAGGGTGAGAAGCCGTGCTTCGACCTCCTCGGAGGTGTCCACCGACTCGTTGCTCTTGTACAGGTGGCTGACGCGATCAAGGGCGCTTGCCATCTCCCGCACCTTGCGAGGGAAAACCTTGACGTCGTTGTCGGACCAGTCGCCGAGGGCAGCATGGGACAGCCGGACGATCATCGGGTCGAGCCAGTCCTCGTCCGGCAGGCCCTCGTTGAGAGCTATGGCGACGAAGCCGCGCAGCTCCAGGCTGAGCGCAACGCCAGCGAAGCCCTTCAACCTAGTGGCAAGGGCGCGGCGCAGCTCGGACAGCTCCACAGGGAGGCGGAATTCTCGGGCGATCGTCTCGACGACCTCGGCGCGCAGGGCGCGGTCGGCGCTGGAGACCTCCTCCGCGGCGGCAGCCAGGCGCTCGACGTAGCCCTTGTTCCCGGCCGTGCTCTTGCGCTGTTCCGGGGTGATCGGGTCGAGACCAAGGGCGGCAGGCAGCGCTCGGAAGAGCAGCTCGTCCGGGTCCTGCGCAGTGAACAGGGCAGAGCGGACGGCGATGGCGTCCTTACTGATGCGCTGGGTACGCCGCGCGTAGGGGGTGAGCACCATGACCCGCTCCATCAGCGCGCGAGTCACCGCCAGCAGGGCGGGGTTGCGCAACGCCTGGGAGCGCGGCGGCTCCACCTTCAGGGAGAGGGACAGTTTCTTCACCACGCTGTGCCGAAGGCCGTCGCCGACAGGTGTGGCCTTTACCGCGAACCGGCCGGGGGCCTTAACCATGCGCTCGACGACGTCAGGCGTCAGCCGGGGCAGGTAAGAGCCGTCCTCGAACAGGGCGACGTCCTGACTGCGGACGATCAACGCGGTCACCACGAGCAGGGGCACGACACCGGCCTTCACTCCGTACGGCGGCACCATGAGAACCCGGATGATCTGCTCCAGGCTCGTACGTTCGTGTGCGTTTGAGAGCGCTTCTTCTAGGGCCTTCCACACCGGCAGGGTGTATTCGTCCGCGGGGCCCGGGCGGGAGAGGCCGTAGGGCAACAAGGACGTAGATGTGCCGTCGTCGGCCACGCTGGTGTTCTCGCGGTGCAGGCCCATGTAGGCGAGGACACCGCTGTACAGGGCACGTTCCGCTGGATACTTCTCGATGCCGAGGTACTGCTCACCGGACTTAAGGAGCATGGCGGTCAGCAGTTCGCGGCGGGCCTTGGCACCCTGGCTGGTCAGCTCGTGTCGGCCGAGCATCTCGTTGCGGATGCGGGGGCTCTTGGGGAACACCCTGTCGCAGGCGATGGAGGCGAGGCTGCTGAGACTGCGGCCCTTGATCTCCTCGCCCAGCTCCGCGTCAGCAGCAATCCCGGAGCGCCACAGCCACCAAGTCGCCCGTGGGGTCGGCGGGAAGAACGCGGCGCCTAGCAGCTGCAGCAGCTCACGCTTGGCGATGGATGTGCGCTCGCTGATCTCACGCCGCGCGACCGCGTCGAGGGTCTTGTCGAGGTGGAGTTCCTCCAGCGCCACCAGGTTGAACGAGGCTCGCAGGACCAGGCCCGGCTCCTCGGTGACGCCGAGGACCACCGGCAGGTTGGATTCGACGACGGGCCGGTCCTCGATGGTGCCGAGGTGGAAGACCAGAAGACCGTCGGCATGGTCGGCAAATTCGTCGGGCCCGGTGACGACCTTAGTCTGCGCGCTGGTGACCTGGACGAACAGAGGGCGGAGCATGCCGGTCACCTGGCTGTGCCTGCCAGCCGCGACCGCGAACGGCAGGTAGTCACCGAGCCGCTGAATGACAGTGGCCTCGTCGAGGTGACTGTGTGCCTCGCGCAGCCGCGCGTCGATGTCCACGTCGGTGCCGCGCCACAGCCGGTACTCGCCGTTGAAGCGCCGGTGAACGAGGAAGCCTCGGTCCACGAGGTCCTGGAGCTGCGCCTCGAGGGCCGCGAACTTCTTCGGGTTAGCGGCCTCGGCCGGCTCGTTCAACGCGAAGTAGATCATCGCGGCGGTGGCCCGCAGCGCGCCGTCCTCATCAATCAGGTTCAGCATGCCGATGGCGCGCAGGAGGTTCTGATCGGCGGTGGACAGGCCGTTGGCCTGGGTGATGCGCGATTCGATCTCGATCCAGCGGCTCGCGTTGCTGGAGGCCAGCAGCGAGGTTCGACCGGAGTCGAGGAAGAAGTCGTATAGCTGGGGAAGCTTGACGGTGCTGGCGCGGCGGGGCTTGTCGCTGGAGAACGATTCGAGCGAGCGGCGAACGGTGTGGGGCTCGTCGTTGTTGAGGAAGCCGGACAGGCTGCGGTCGTGCTGGCCGATCTGTGATGCGAGGAGCGGAGCGGCAACCGCGGTCAGCGGGTGCAGCGGGTACAGGTCGGTGAAGTCCTGGGCGTCGAGCATGGCAACGTCGTTCAGGCCGTGCTCGCGCCACGCTGCTGCCGCTGCCTGCGCGTAGGTGGAGATGAGCTTCTGGCCGTCCTCGACGACACCGGACTGATCGAGGCGGCGGCGCATCAGCTGCACGGAGTCGCCGATGTGCGGGGTGAACGTCACGCTCTCGAAACGCCCTTGGATCTTCGCCCACTCGCGGGTCTGAAGCTCGCTGGACTGCGCGGCGTAGTCGGTGAACGAGAGGTGCTGCAGCGTCACCATGAAGAGGGGCAACCCCTTGGTGCCGGCGCTTTTCTCGGCGAGCTCTTGCAGGAGGAACAGGTCTTCCTTGGCAGTGGCGACCTGGATCTGCCCAGCGAGGTGCTCGAGGGTCTTGCCGAACTCGTCGACAACCAGCAGCAGAGGCTGCTGTGCACACAGCACGGTGACCGCCGCAATGATGTCCTGCGGCTGCGTGGTCAACGGGTCCGCACAGCGCGCGAGCGCCGCCGAGACGGCCTTGGGGGTGCGGCTTGGCCAGCGGCGCTGGGCCGCAGTGTGAAGCGCCCGAGCAAGAGTGGCGACGAGCGGTTCGCGGCGCGCGGTCGTCACCGCTCCGAGGAAGCCCTCCGGTGCCAGTTGCTCACGCGCCGCGGACAGCCGCTGGGCGAGGCTGCTGCTAGTGCCGGCCAGGACCTCCTGCGCCTCGGCGCGCCGAGATTCGTCGTGCCCGAGCAGCGCATCGATCAGGTTGGCGAGCGTCGACTTACCCGAACCGTAGGCGCCGGTGAACGACCAGGACCGTGTGCGACGTGCGTCGCCGAGGGCATTGGCAAGCCGGTCGAGCACGTCCAGGGCTCGGGCTCCTACGTAAGGGGAGTGGAGTTCGTCGAGAACGTCGCGTTCCAGGTTGGTGGATCGCATACGTGAGCCGACGAGCTCGACGCCGGCGGGGAACTCGAGGCCACCGGCGGTCTTGCGGGCGGTCTTGGGCCGCTGGGTCTCGGTGGTCACTCGTCATCTCCGTTCAGGGGGAGCTGCTGCTCGGCATCCTGCTCCAGCTCTCGCGCCTCGGCGTCGGCAAGCTTCGGGTAGGCACGGTCCCAGGCGTCGCGGGTCGGGAAGCCCGTCCGCTTGCGAACGTTGTCGTACTGGGCGTCGAGAATGTCCCACGCGAGCTCGAAGGGGTCGGTGTCAAAGACGAGGCTGCGCTGGCCGACGGCTTCAATGACCTTCAGGTTCGGAGTGGTCGCGGTCACTCGCTCCAGGGCCGCGGCGATGTCGGGTTCCCGGATCCGGAAGGCCCGTCCTGGACCGCCGCTCTCATTGGCGAGACGCGCCAGGGAGATAGAACCGGCACCAGGCGCAGTGCTCGCCGCGTAGTCGAGGCACGCGTAGGCCACGACCCGGTCCGGCAGCGTAATGCGCGTGCCGGTCGTGAACTCCCACTCCGTGCGGCCGGACGTGGAACGGTCCACCACCTCCATGAGGCCCAGCTCACGGAACGGGCCAAGCATCAGATCCTCCAACGCACCCGGGGCACCGCCCTTGGTCGTCCGCTTGACGGGGACGTACATCTTGGTGATGCAGTCAACGTCCTTGGCGATGGACGCCTCCTCCGGCGCCTTCTTGTAGGACAGGTTGACGTGTCGGACGATCAGCTGGGTCAGGTCGGCGGCAGTGAAGCGAGCGAACGGGGCGAGTTGGAAGGCGACGTACCAGGACGGTGCCCAGCTCTTCGCGCCGGGCCGCGAGGACACCAGCCACCAGTGCAGCAGCCACAAGCTGCCGTGTTCCTCCAGGTACGGGTCGGCGCCGTCCTCGTCCAGCAGCCAGCGGGCTTCCCAGGTGGGATAGGCCCGCATGGCCCGGGAGTTAGTTTCGTCGCTGTAGGACTCGCGGGTCAGCTTGAAGGCTTTCGACCAGTACCGCATGGCGACAACCATGTTCTTGCCTACGCCAAGGAGCACCGGGGCATCGTTGCGGAGGAAGGTCTCCGGGTCCTGCTTCACCTGCACGTATGCCTTGTGGAGCCAGCCGAAGCGGGGCGCGAAGGTGTCGTGGCGCGCAAAGGCGTAATTGGCGGCTTCCGCGAGCCGGCTGTCTGACATGCGAAGTGTTCTCCGTGTCCGTTCAGGTTCAGGGGTACAGCAGGTGGGCGTGACTATGTCGCAGATGCGAGGGTGCCGCGTACGTGGCGAACGGCCTGAACCGTCGAGGCAACAGCCCGATCGACATCCTCGGCGGTCGTAGCGTGCCCCAGGGAGAACCGGACGGTGCAGTCCGCGTCTTCCCGACTACGCCCCATGGCAAGGAGCACGTGGCTCGGCGTGGGCGCACCCGACGAACACGCGCTCCCCTCCGAGGCTGCCACGTCAGGCATCGATGCGAGGACGGCATCCGCCAGAGCCTTGTGGAAAGTGATGCTGGTGACACCCGGCAGGCGACGATCCACTGCTCCGTTGATACGGCAGTCGCCGATCTGGTCAACGAGCGCGTTCTCCAGCGAGTCACGCAACTGCGCGATTCGCGGCACCTCGGCGGCCATCCCGAGGCGGGCAGCGTCAGCTGCCGCCCCTGCGCCGGCGATGCCCGCTACGTTCAGCGTTCCAGCACGCCAGCCGCGTTCCTGCCCGCCGCCGAACAACAGGGGGCGATAGGGAAGCGCCGCCCCGCGGCGAACGAACAGGGCTCCGACTCCTTGCGGGCCGCCGAACTTGTGGGCGGACAGGGATAGCAGGTCGACGTCCGTCTCGGCGAGATCGATCGGCAGCCGGCCGACCATCTGCGTCGCGTCGGTGTGGACCAGAGCCCCCGCCTCATGCGCAGCCTTGACGACGGGCTCAAGGTTGGTGAGCATTCCGGTCTCGTTGTTCGCGGCCATCAGCGACACCACGCCGACGGTCCCGGCCGCGAGGGCTGTGCACAGGGCCTCCATGTCCACCAGGCCGTCAACGTCCACAGGCAGTACCACAAGCGCTTCGGGCTGCTCGGCCGTGATCGCCTTCGCCGTCTCCAGAACGGCCGGGTGCTCCACCGCGCTCGTCACCAGCTGCCCGCCGGAGGCGAACGCCGCGCGCAGCGCGAGGTTGTTCGCCTCCGTCGCACCGGAGGTGAAGACGATCTCGCCGTGGGAGCAGTTCAGCAGGCCAGCGATCTGACGGCGTGCCAGATCTACGCGCTCAGCCGCTCCGCGGCCGGAGCGGTGTGTGCTCGACGCATTCCCCACAGCGTTCATTGCGGCAAGGGCGGCCTGCAGAGCTTCAGGGCGGGTAGGTGCCGTGGCGTTGTAGTCGAGGTAGACCACATCCGCATCTGATGGCTGAAATGCCACGCTCCACCCCACTTCGCTCTGTTCTGCTCTACGAACTGGTGAGTCCAGACTCGGGTACGAGGCCATCCACCAGTTGCTCCTCGCGATCCTAGCCGCAGCAGCCGACCGACGGCGCGCAGGAACCCGTTTCCGCAGCTCCTCCGTGACATTCAATCGCTCATTCCGAACAGATGTTCCCATATCCTCTCGGTGATCGCGGCAGGGCGAAAGTCCCTGCGCGGCGGGGAACTTCAGCAAATCCGACGCCCAACGACCGACTCCGGCTTCCCGGACTGCACACGGGCTGTCGGCGCGTAGGGCTAGGGTTTGATCGCAGTCGGTTGTGTGGCGTAGACCTCACGCCGCCGACGCGTGTGCGCGGAAAGTGCGGTTAAGGGGGCATGAAGCATGGGTGGCATCAGCGAGATGCACCTCGGCCTGGCGGCGCCGTGATCGGATCACCCGGCATCGCGTTTGAGTCAGTCCTGGACACGGCGCCTCTCCCCTACATCCGCAGCCTCCTCGGTGACGACGCCTGCGACCTCCTGGGCCTCCTCTACCGCGATCAGGACACAGAGGGGGCGCTACGGAAGGTCGCGGCCTCCGCGGTCTCCCCCGAGCGGATCATCGGCGATCCGGTCGAACGCCTGTTGTTCCTGGAACTGCTCCCGCTGGAGAAGCGCGCCGAACTCGTCGACCGGCTCGGCCTCACCAGCACGAGCACACGCCCGGCCGGCGACGTTCTCGCGTCCCTGCCCTGGTCGCCGGAGCAGCGCCGCATATTGCTCGGCTTCCTCGGCCTCATCGTCGACCGGGTGCCCGAGATCCCTGCCGCGTTCCGCAGCATCAGCACACCGCAGTACGCGCTCTTCCCCCACCAGCGGCTCGCCGCCAGTCGGGTGCAGAAGCTGCTCCACTCCGGCGAACGCCGGGTCATCCTGCATCTGCCCACCGGCGTCGGCAAGACCCGCACCGGGATGAACATCATCTGCGACCACCTGCGCCGACACGAGCCGACCGTCGTGGTCTGGCTCGCCCGCGGCCGGGAGCTGCTCGAGCAGGCTGCCCTTGAGGCCGAAAAGGCATGGAGCACCCTCGGCAATCGTGAGATCTCCATCGTGCGCATGTGGGGCGACGCGCCGACCGACCTCGACGGCATCGAGGACGGCATCATCGTGCTCGGCCTCGACAAAGCCAGCGCCGCAGCGAGCAGCGACCCTACGTTCCTCGACCGGCTTGGCATCCGCACCACCCTCACCACCTTCGACGAGGCCCACCAGGCGATCGCCCCGACCTACCGCCGCACCGTCGACGCTCTCACTCTGCGCAGCGACTCCAGCCTGCTGGGCCTGACCGCGACCCCTGGTCGGACGTGGGCCGACCTCACCGAGGATGAGAAGCTTGCCGAATTCTTCGCTCGCCAGAAAGTGATGCTGGAGATCGGCGGCTACGACAACCCGGTCACCGCCCTCATCGAGCAGGGCTACCTCGCCCGGCCGAGCTTCCGCACGGTCGCCGCCGAGTCCGGCACCACTCTCAGCAGCCGGGACCAGCAGGCCCTCGCCGCCTCGTTCGACATCACCGACACTCTCATGGCCCGGCTCGCCGGCAACGTGCAGTGGAACCTCCAGGTCGTCCGCACCATCCTCGACCTCAGCCAGGACCACCAGCGGATCCTTCTCTTCGCCGCATCCGTCGAGCACAGTCGCCTGCTCGTGGCGATCCTGTCGGCCCTCGGCCTCGACGCCGACCAGGTAACGGCCGAATCCTCTCCGCGCCACCGCGACCGGGCCATCGCCCGGTTCAAGGGCACGAGCAGCAGGCCGATGGTCCTGTCGAACTACGGCGTCCTGACCACCGGATTCGATGCGCCCGCCGCGAGCGCAGCCGTCATCGCCCGCCCGACCCGATCGCTGGTCCTCTATAGCCAGATGGTCGGACGGGTCATCCGCGGACCGAAGGCAGGCGGAACACCGACCTGCGACATCGTCACCGTCATCGACCCCGGGCTCCCGGGCTTCGGCGACGTAGCGGAAGCATTTACCAACTGGGAGGACGTGTGGAGCGCCCGATGACATCCAAGTATTCGATCGTCACCTCGGACCTGACGGTCAAGGCGCTGCAGGACAGCGGCTACAAGTCCACCGCACACGCCATCGCCGAGCTCATCGACAACGGTCTCGAGGCCGAGGCCGACCTCGTCGAGCTGTTCGTCGTGGAGGGCAACGAGCACACTGGGCAGCGCTCGCGGTACCGCGTCGAGAAAATCGCCGTCCTCGACAACGGGCACGGTATGGACCCGGAGACGCTCCGCCAGTCGCTGCGCTTCGGCGCTGGCACCCGGCAGCAGCGCAAGGGCATCGGCCGGTTCGGCGTCGGCCTCCCCAATTCGAGCATCTCGCAGTGCGACCGCGTGGACGTCTGGTCCTGGACAAACGGACCCGAGAACGCCCTGCACACCTACCTCGACCTCAAGGAGATCGCCGCCGGCCTCGAAGAGGTCCCTGAGCCCAAGCTCGACTCCGTGCCGGGCGAATGGCAGGACCTGTCCGAAGGCCTCGGCCGCTCCGGCACCCTGGTGCAGTGGACCGAACTCGCCCGCGTGCAGTGGCGCGGCGCGCAGACCACCGTCACGAACACCGAGAACCTGATCGGCCGGATCTACCGCCGCCTCATCGCGAATGGCAAGCGGATCAAGCTCGTCCCCGTACGCGGCTGGGCGCAGCTGCCGGGTGCCGGTCCCACTCGTCCCAACGACCCGCTGTACCTGATGAGTCCGAGTTCCACGCCCACGCCGTTCGACAAGAAGGCCATGTTCCGCGCCTACGGGGCCGGCAACACCGGTGAGGTCGGCGTGGAGAGGTTCATGGTCCGCGCGGCGGACGGGCAGGACTACCCGGTCCTGGTCCGCTCCTCCATCGCCGTCGACGCAGCCCGCCGCACTGACATCGAGGGCCAGCCCTGGCCGGCGAACGTGGCCCCGAGTCTCAAGCCGGGTGACACCCCTTGGGGCAAGCACGCCGCGAAGAACCTCGGGATCTCCCTGATCCGTGCCGACCGTGAGCTCGACCTCGACACCGGTTGGATCAACTCCTACGACCCCGTCGAGCGGTGGTGGGGCGTCGAGATCGACTTTCCCCCAGCCCTCGATGAGATCTTCGGCGTCACCAACAACAAGCAGGCAGCAACAATCTTCTCCAGCCTCGCCCACTTCAACTGGCGAGAGGAGGCGGCAGGCCTGTCCTGGGAGGAGTACCGAGAGGAACTGCGTGAGGAGGGCGACCGGCGCCTTCCGTTGATCGAGATCGTCTACCACATCCGCGAGAAACTCCTCGGCCGCCTGCGCACCGAGCTCGCCCACCAGACCGAGGGCACCCGCTCCAGCCGCAAGCGTCACGAGACCGTCGAGGTCCAGGCCGAGGTGGCGGTCCAGCGCCGGCGTACCGAGACCCGGCCGAGCCTGACCGACCAGCTCGCCGAGGAGACGCCGGTAGAGGTCAGCAAGCAGATCCAGTACGAGAGCCTGGTCCAGACACACCACTACAATCCGGCCGATGCCCAGCGCATCATCGAAGAGACGATGTCGCAGGGCAAGCACGTCCGCCTGCTCACTAGCCGTAACCCCGACTCGCCGGCCTTCTTCAACGTCGAGTACATCCCCGGCATGCTTCAGGTCGCCCTCAACATGGACCACCCGGTCTACAACGACCTGATCGCCGTCCTCGACGGAGACATCGACGGCGCGAGCCGCGAAGAACTCGCCGCGCGCCTGACCACCGCGGCCAACGCCTTCAAGCTCCTCCTGATCTCCTGGGCCAGGTTCGAGGACGAGCAGCCCGAGAAGCCCCGCGAGCGTGCGAAGCGGATGCGCCAGGACTGGGGCCGCCTCGCAAGCGAGTTCCTCGGCGCCAGCGACGCCGACGACGAGGACGACGAGTGACGGTCGATCACGTCTGGCGCCAGATCGAGCAGCACCTCGCTTCCGCCACTGACCGTATCCTCCTGGTCGCCCCCTTCATCAAAAAGGAGGTCTTCCGGGCGGCACTCGACGCCATACCCGCTGGCGTCGAGGAGATCACCTGCATCACCCGGTGGTCGGTGTCCGAGATCGCGGCAGGAGTGTCCGACCCGGAGATCGCTGAGCTGGCGCAGCAGGACGGACGCGCCACCGTCCGGCTGTGCCACAACCTCCACGCGAAGCTCTACGTCGCAGACGACCGGTGCCTCGTCGGATCCGCCAACCTCACGGGCAAGGCCACTGGGCAAGTGCCGGCGGCAAATGTCGAACTGCTCGTTGAGGTCACCACAGCCCATCCGGAGGTTCAGCGCGTCCTGGCCACGCTCGACGTCGCCTCGGTGCCGGGAACCGTGGAGCTGGCCGAGCAGCTGCGCGAGCAGGCCGACCTTATGCGGGACGACGAAGACAGCCCCCGAGTGATCGTGCCCGGCCTCGACGAGCAGCCAGCGCAGTGGCTGCCCGAGACACGCAACCCGGAACGGCTCTACCGGGTCTACAACGGTCGCCACCGCCACATCGGCAGCGACGTACTGGCCGGCGTGCTTCGCGACCTCGCCTACCTCGACATCGGCCCCGGGCTCGACGAGCAGGCCTTCGGCACACAGGTCCTCGCCCGGCTTCACGCGCTGCCGGAGCTTCAAGGGCTGACGGCGGCCGGACGGGTCAACCTGGCCGACGCTCAGGACTCGCTGCGCGACGCAGGTGACCTCACGAGCGAGCAGGCCCAGCGCGCGGTCGAGACGATCGCAGCCTGGCTCCAGTACTTCGACGATGTGCACTTCGTGCCCACCGGCCCTTGGGAGATCCGGCAGGGCAAGGAACTCACTTAGCGCAGCCGGGAGTCGGACGGCGCGGCCAAGGTCGCACCGCCCGGCTCCTGCCGACCCTGGGCTCGAGCACAGCACCCAGTGCGAAGTCGAGCAGCACGGTATCTTGATGCTGCCCGCACCGGGCTCGATCGTGGCGCGTACGGCGGAGAAGGCACAAGACATGGCAGCAGTACGGATTCCGTATCTGCTGGGGCATGGCGAGATCGCCGATCTCTTCGGGATCAAGCGCCAGACATCTGCGAAGTGGCACGTCGACGGCACACTGAGCACGCCGGACCTTGTCGCCTCGGGCAACCCGTACTGGCTGCTGGACACCATCCTCGACCTGGACGGGCACGCCGGCCGACACGTCACCGAAGAGCGTCTGCGACAGTACGAGGCGAAGATCCCCGGTGGATACCGCCTCGAGAGCCGTGAGCTCCTCCCCGCCATCGTAGGAATCCAGGAAGTCGCCCGGATTCTCGGCACCGACCAGCAGACAGTGTCCCGGTGGCGACACCGCAAGCGGATCGTCGAGGCCGATCTCGTGCTCTCCCGTTCTCCCCTTTGGTTGCTCAACACCATTACGGCGGACGCCGCTGAGCGAGAACGCGGCCTTGTGGCGGAAGAGATCGAGCGGGTGGAGGCTGGCGAGCACGCCCCGCAGAAGCCACGGGGCCGCAAGGCGACCGGCCAGCCGAAGCCACCCAAGAAGCCGCTACCCGAAGCGCAGACATTCTCCAGCACCGAGCAGGAGGAAGCGGCCGCCTTCATCGCCGAGGTGCTGTCCGAGGGACACGCCGCGGTCATCCGGCCGAAGCGGTAGACGCTCCACGCCCACCACGCGCTCGCCATGCTCTCGCGCGCCTGCACTCACGCCCATTTGAGAGAAACAGTTGATAACTGAGATTCTATCCATAGAATCTCCCACATCTAAACCAACTCTCACCAGAGGGCTCCATGTCACGCGACACCTGCGCCACCACGGCGCCCCTTCACCGGCAGAGTGCTGTCCACACCCTGTGGACGGGAGGTCGGCCCGTGAGAGCGATCTCCTACGGCGGAGGAGTCCAGTCCACGGCGCTCCTCGTTCTCGCCGCCAAACGCGAAATCGACTACACCACGTTCCTGTTCGCCAACGTCGGCGACGACAGCGAGCGCCCGGCGACTCTCGCCTACATCCACGAAGTCGCTGCGCCCTTCGCGGCCAACGCCGGACTCGAACTGCACCGGCTCCGGCGCACACGACGCGACGGCACCACCGAGACCCTCATGGAGAGACTGACCAGGCCGGGCATCCGCTCCATCCCCATCCCCGTACGGATGGCGAACGGGGCACCCGGGCGAAGGTCTTGCACCACGGACTTCAAGATCAAGGTGATCGGACGGTGGCTCCGGCAGCACGGGGCGAGTGCCGATGCTCCGGCCACCGTCGGGATCGGCATCTCCATCGACGAGATCCACCGGGCGAACCGGCGCCGAAGCGAACCGTACGAGCAGATCGAGTACCCGCTGCTCGACCTTCGCCTGCGCCGCAACGACTGCGAGGAGATCATCAAGGACGCCGGCCTCCCCGTACCGCCGAAGAGCTCGTGCTTCTTCTGCCCTTTTCGTACCGTTGACGCATGGCGTCGGCAGCGACAGGCAGAACCAGAGCTCTTCGCCCGGGCAGTGGCGCTCGAGAAAACCGTGAACGGCCGACGCGCAGACCTCGGCCGCGACCCGGTCTACCTCACCCGATACGGCAAACCGCTGGCGGAGGCCATCCCTTTCGAGCATGAGGTCCCGACCGAGGAGGCTGAGGACAGCGGGTGCGACTCCGGCTGGTGCATGACCTGAGTCGTCGCCGCCCATCCACAGGCCTGGAGGCAATAGGCCGTAGGGTGAGCGCCACCACAGATGTGGCGCTCACCCTACGCGGCGGTTGTTGGCGGGACACGGCGGCTCTCAGCGGCGGAAGCCGCGCCGGGAATTGCGGGGCGTCACGTTCTGGAACGGTTCGAACCAGGCCGCTGCGCGCTGGTCGCCGATGCCGAGCCGCTGGTTGACCTCGGTGTCGGGTTCTTCGATGCCGTCGTGCCGGGGGCTGTAGAGCATGAGGAAGTCGGTGTCCTGGAAGAAGATCTCCCCGCACATGTCGAAGTCGTAGTCGTCTCGGTGAATGGGCAGGTCCTGGTGCGAGGTCCGCTCGTACTCCTCGACCTCGTCGAGATAGTCGGGTGCTTCGCGCAACGCCAGGTGAAGAGCGACTTCTTCGGCCGTGCAGGTAGGCTCCGGCCACTTGCCCTGTTCGAGATCGCCGGCGAGGTCGTCGACGGCCCGCGCCATCCGGCGGCGCCACTGGAGATCGGCCGCGAAGGTGAGCGGCGGCAAAGCTGTGAAGAACTCCCACCCGTCCTTGGCCTCCTGATGGCCCAGCGGCCGGTCGCCAAGCTCTTCGGCGTGGTCGTATGCCTGGTCGGCGAGAACGGACAGTGCCGTGTGCAGCAGGTCCGCGGTACGGGGGGTGAGTCGCCACCGGCAAGCCTTCTCCTCGCACTCCAGGTCCTCGCAGTGCAGGGGCTCGACGGCGAACAGCGTCGCGAAGGCCGGGCGCTCCTCGTACTCCTCGACCGCGGCACTTGGCTCCGTCTCCGTGGCGGTGGCGCGCCAGCCAGTACCGAAGTCGGCGACCACTGGTGTCGTGCTCCAGTCGGCCAGTTCGTCCCCGCGGTCGGTGAGGAGGAAATCCGCCGAGCTCTGGTCGCTGATGTTGTCGGCCCCCTTGACCTCGTGGCCGTCGCCGGCAAGCGACATCACCGCTCCAACGATGTCCTTCGGGTCCACATCGTCCAACTCGTCCGCGGGCAGAGGCGTCCACCCCAAGGCGGTGGCGGCTTTGAGGAGCGCGTCCTCGTCGTAGACGTGGTACTCACGCAGTATCGCGACCTGGACGACCGGACCGGCCAGATCGGACAGTCGAGCGTCTGGCGGCGTACGGACATCCTGCTCGGCCATCGTGTCGTCGTCACCGTCGCCCGCTTCGCTGAACAGATCGGCCGACTGGGAAAGGAGAGAGCCCTCGGCAGCCGTCCAGGTGCCGGCGAGGGCCTGAGCAACGGCTTGGCGCAACGAGGCAGCGGGGGCGTCCGGCAGTTGTTCGCACAACCGGTCCACGGCGGCCGTGCGCCACGTCTGCGGCGTCGCGGCAAGGGCCCACTGGAGAAGCTGGGCTGCGTGGTGGGCGAGGACCGGCTGGCGGCAGGTCAGGACTGCTTGGAGAGACGCAGGTCCCTCGGGGTGGTCGACAAGGACGAGGACACGGCTCTTGGCTGCAGTGTGCTCGCACAGGAACTTGCGTGGGACAGCCGATATGGCAGGACGAGACAACGGAAGACTCCGAAAGTAGAGGTGCGGGCCCACGGGCCCGCAATAGGGGGAATTCCGCTGGTGGGCGCGTTACGGACGCAGCCCCCGGACGGTGAAGCAAGCGATCGGCAGGCTGGTTCCCCCGGTACTACCGGCGGCCCGGACCTGGTACTGCCCGATACCGTACCCGACCGGAGCCGAACTCGTCCTGGAGAACATGAGCTCGGAAGCTCATGTCTCCCGATCGGCGACAGAGGCCCCAGGACACAGGATCCACCGTCCTCGGCAACCCCCTGAGCTACTCGTGCGCTACTCGTGCGCAACTAACGACCAGGACTCGATAGCCCGTCCTCCCGGGACCGGATCAGGGCTCGCACGGAGACGTGCATGCATCGACGAGACCCACGAAGATATCGGAGGATCAAATCAAGTCCCCATCCAGAAGCGGTACTTGACCGAGCCGTAGGACCGTCCCAGAAGCCCGCTACGCCTCAACTCCGCGGGCCCCCGACGCCGCTGCCTGCCCGTACCCCAGCAGAGAACGAGAAAAACCAAGCTCAGAGCCTAAACCCCCGAATTGGTCTAGACAACAAGCAAGCCCCAGGCCTCTGACCTGGGGCTTTACTGCTGGAGCGGGTGACGAGAATCGAACTCGCGCTCTAAGCTTGGGAAGCTCATGTTCTACCATTAAACTACACCCGCATCTGACGGCCCGTCAGTGACGGCCCGATCAAGGACCACTGTACCCCATGGTGCGGGGTGCCGAGCGCAGGGTTTCCGGTGGCGGCGTGCCAGGGTGGGTGGTGTCCGGTAGATCCCCTAATGTGACGCTGTCGGCGGAAGTGTGGGAAGGGGACCGATGGAGCAGCGCACCGTGGTTCGTTGTGCCGAGGGGCACGTGTTCAGTACGACCGCGTTCCCGATGCAGCACCTGCAGTCGGGTCGGCTGGGGCCGGGGCGGTTGTTGCGGTGTCCCCGGTGCGGGCGGTTGCGGAGTTCGGTGCCGGCGGACGTCTCGCAGTTGTCGGCGGACGAACTGGCGCGCGGGCTGCGGCTGGTGGCCGTGGAGTCGCTGGCGTAGCCGGGCACCGGGAGCGGTCCGCGGGGCGGGCGCTTTTGGGCGTCCGCCCCGTGGCACGTACGCTCGGGGCGTGCTGCTCTCCGACAACGACATCCGTGCCGAGATCGACAAGGGGCGGGTCGTGATCGACCCGTTCGAGCCCTCGATGGTCCAGCCGTCGAGCATCGACGTCCGACTGGACCGGTTCTTCCGGGTCTTCGAGAACCACCGCTACCCGCACATCGACCCCTCCGAGGAACAGCCGGACCTGACCCGGCTGGTCGAGCCGGAGGGCGACGAGGCGTTCATCCTGCACCCGGGCGAGTTCGTGCTGGCGTCCACCTACGAGGTGATCACGCTGCCGGACGACGTGGCCTCGCGGCTGGAGGGCAAGTCGAGCCTGGGCCGGCTCGGGCTGCTGACGCACTCGACGGCGGGTTTCATCGATCCGGGCTTCAGCGGGCACGTGACGCTGGAGCTGTCGAACGTGGCGACGCTGCCGATCAAGCTGTACCCGGGGATGAAGATCGGGCAGCTGTGCCTGTTCCGGCTGTCCTCGCCGTCCGAGCACCCGTACGGCTCGGAGCGCTACGGCTCGCGCTACCAGGGGCAGCGCGGCCCGACGGCGTCCCGCTCGCACCTGAACTTCCACCGCACCCAGGTCTGACCGGGTCGCGCGCGACCAGGGCCGGTCCCGGCCGAACCGGGGCCAGCCCTCCGTGCGTTCCGGGGGGTGTCAGCCGCGGACGGGGGTGGTGACGGCGACGAGTTCGGTGCCGTCCGCGGTGAGGGTGAGCGTGCTGCGCAGGCCGGTGAGTTCGCCGAGGTGGTGCAGGTGGGTGCCGCCGCAGGCGATGTCGGCGGGGCCCTCCGGGAGGTCGGTGCGCCAGCGGCGGCGGGCGGTGAGCTCCGGGCCGGGGGTGTCGATCCGGACCGGGGCGTCGGCGGCGACCCAGGCGGCGAGGCGGGCGTTGACGTCCGCGGTGAGCGCGGGGAGGGCCCCGGCGAGGTCCGGGAGGGTGTCGGTGGCCTCGGTGGTGAAGCCCTTCTTCTTCAGGGACTTGCCGATCCGGTAGGTGTCGGTGCTGGCGGTGGTGTCCATCACCGAGCCGGCCATCGCGAGGCTGTCGAAGTCGGGGTGGCCGAGGGCGTCGGCGCGGCCCGGGTCCTTGCGCCAGCGCGGGGCGAGCGCGGCGTTCAGGGCGAGGGCGAGCAGGTGGCAGCCGGTGTGCGCGGCGGAGAGGGCGGCGCGGCGGTCGGCGTCGACGGCGAGGTGCGCGGTGCGTCCGACCGCCTCGGGCCCGAGCGCCCCGGCGGGCAGCACGTGCAGCACCAGCCAGGCCCAGTCCTCGTCGCCGCGCCGGACCGGGATGTCGGCGCCGACCGTGAACTCGCCGCCGGGCCCGGTCGCGCCGGTGAGGCAGTCGACGACGGGGTGGGCGGCGCCGTCGACGGTGAGGGTGCCGTGGTCGGCGGGCTGGTCGGGCCAGGTGTGGTCGACGGGGTGGAACGGGGTGGCCGCGGTGACCACCGCGGTGCGGCCGTCGGGCAGGGCGTGCACGGCGAGGACCGGCGACTCCCCGGTCACCGCCCCGGCCGGGAAGCTGACGTGGGTGGTGGGCAGGCTCATGCGCGGGCTCCGGGCGGGTGCGAGGGTGAGGGTGGGCCGGACAGCCCACCCTACAAACCCCCGGCGGACCCCCGGCCGGAGCGGTCCGCGGGCGGCGTCAGCCCAGGGTGGGCAGCTTGATCAGGACGAGCAGCGCCAGCAGTTGGACCGCGGCCGCGCCGGCCGCCTTGCCCCAGGGCAGGTCGTGGATCCGGCGCACCATGATGGTCAGCAGCACCGCGCAGCCCACCCAGGTCGCCCAGCCGACCGCCTGCACGACGGGGTTGCCGACCGGCAGGAAGAGCGCGAGCAGCAGCCGCGGGGCGTCGGTGCTCCAGCTGATCAGCGCGGCCAGGCCGACCGTGGACTGCCAGGGGCCGTCGCCGCCGGACTGCCGGGCCAGCGCGTAGGTGACCGCGGAGAGCACCCCGCCGGCCAGGGTGAAGCCGAGCGCGGCGCCGCCGAGCGACCAGAGCGCGACGGCGAAGGTGGAGTGCACCACCTGGTCGTAGGTGGAGTCGATGGCGAACACGGCGAGCACGCCGTACAGCAGCGACACGCACAGCGCGGGCAGCCACACCTGGTGGTCGCGCATCCGGTCGAAGGTGGCGCTCGGGCTGCGGTAGATCCCGACCAGCAGCTGCCGCCAGGGCAGCCGGGGCCCGCCGCTGTGCGGCGCGGCCTGCCCGCCGGCCCGGTAGACGGCGACGTTGTCCACCGGGGCCCGGTCGTGGCCGCCCTGCTGGTCGTAGCCGCCCTGCTGCTGGTGGCCGCCCTGCTCGTAGCCCCCGTACCCGTCGTCCCCGTACCCGTCCCCGTAGCCGTAGCCGTCGCCGTAGCCGTGACCGCCCCCGGGGCCGTCCTGGCCGCCGTACGGGTACGGCTCGTACGGCTGCTCGCCGTAGGGCTGCTCGCCGAACGCGAAGGCCCGGGTGTGGCCGGGCTGGTCGCCGGGCCCGGACGGCCCGGGGTGGGCGGGGTGCGGGGCGGTGAAGTACTCGGGGGTGCCGGTGGGCGCGCCCGGGTACGGGTCGCCCTGGGGGGCACCCGGTCGGGGTGCGTCCGGTCGGGGTGCCGACCAGCCGTGCCGGGGGTCGGCGCCCCGTCCGTCGTCGTGTCGATTGCCAGCCACGTCTCGACGGTACCCGCAAGGGCTGACCCCCCGTCGGGTGATCATGACGGCGGGGCCGGATTGCAGCCGTCCTGTGACGGTGCGGTCCGGCCCCGCCGAAGGGGTCGTGCTCGGGGTCAGCCGTTGACCCGGGCGCCGGGCGCGTGCACCGCGGCGGCGTTGCTCAGGCCGGCCTCGCAGCCGCCGGGGCCGGCCGACAGGCGCACCGAGCCGAGCGGGAGGCGGGTGCCGCAGGCGATCCGCAGGCCGGTGGGGAGCTCGTTCTCGGCCTCCAGCACGGCGCCGTCGCCGATCACCACGCCGTCCAGCGAGCAGCGCTCACCGATCTCGGCGTAGGCGCCGACGATGGAGTCCTTGATGTACGCACCGGCCTTGATCCGGGCGCCCGGCAGCACGACGCTGCCCTCGACGATGGCGCCGGCGGCGATCTCCGCGTCCTTGCCGACGACGGTGCCGGAGCCCAGCACGGCGGCCGGGTCGACGACCGAGCCGGGCAGCAGCAGGGCCTCGCCGGTGGGGCCGGGGACGGCCGGGGAGTCGACCTTGCCGAGCACCAGGTCGGCCGAGCCGCGGACGAACGCGCCGGGGGTTCCGAGGTCGAGCCAGTACGAGGTGTCGACGACGCCGCGCAGCAGCGCGCCGGTGGCGAGCAGCTCGGGGAAGGTCTCGCGCTCGACCGAGACCTCGCGGCCGGCCGGGATGCGGTCGATGACCGAACGGGTGAAGACGTAGCAGCCCGCGTTGATCTGGTCGGTGACGATCTGCTCGGGGGTCTCGGGCTTCTCCAGGAAGGCCAGCACCCGGCCGTCCTGGTCGGTCGGGACCAGGCCGAAGGCCCGCGGGTCGGCCACCCGGGTGAGGTGCAGGGTGACGTCGGCGCCGGAGTCGCGGTGCCCGTCGCGCAGGGCGGCGATGTCCAGGCCGGAGAGGATGTCGCCGTTGAAGACCAGCACCGGCTCGTCGGGGCCGCAGGTCAGGCCGGAGGCGGCGTTGCGGATCGCGCCGCCGGTGCCCAGCGGCTCCTCCTCGGTGAGGTAGACCAGCTCGATGCCGTACGGGCTGCCGTCCTGGAAGTGGTCGACGAACACGTCGGCGAGGTACGAGGTGGCGAGCACGACCCGGGTGACGCCGGCGGCGGCGGCGCGGGCCAACTGGTGGGCGATGAAGGGAACGCCCGCCACGGGCAGCATCGGCTTCGGCGTGTGGGTGGTCAGCGGGCGGAGTCGGGTGCCCTTGCCGCCGACCAACATGATCGCCTGGGTCATGTGATGTCTCCCATGGTCGAGTTCCGGCGGCCCGGTACGACAGGGTCCGGTGCGCTCGCTCGGTGAACTGGTCGGGGCAGCATGACACGGCCCTCGACGGGACCGGTACTCTCCCCGGTCCCGCCGCATACTCTATTTGCCCGAACAGCGTCCGAGCGCCACTCCCCTGGTCGATCCGGTGTACGAATCGGCGCATCCGGTTACGGCAGGAGCCAGGAATGCTCCGCAGTGGTTCCCGCGGTGGTGCCGCCGGAGCCCTTCAGGGCGTCCACGGCGCCCGCCGGGAGCGCCTGGTCCCAGAGTTGGACGTTCGAGATCGCACCGTCCCAGTAGTCCGTCCACTTGGACTTGTAGCGGACCCGGCCGATCTGCAGGCCGCCGGTGGTGTCCCAGATCCCGCTCACCGCGGTGGTCTGCTGGGGCACGCCGTCGACGTACAGCGTGATCTTCTTCGCGTCCGCGTCGTAGACGCCGGTGAGCAGGGTCCACTGCCCGGTGGTGGCGCGGGTGGTGCTGAACGCCTGGAAGGTGGTGGTGTCCTGGGCCCCGGCGGCGCTCTGCACCTTGAACACCCACTGGTTGCGGGTGCCCCAGTAGTCGCGGCCGAGGTAGAACGAGTAGTAGGTGTCGGTGCCCTGGGTGACGACGGCGCGCCCGCCGGTCGGGGCGTTGT
Organism: Kitasatospora sp. NPDC004272; assembly: GCF_053603035.1. Taxonomy (NCBI): domain Bacteria; kingdom Bacillati; phylum Actinomycetota; class Actinomycetes; order Kitasatosporales; family Streptomycetaceae; genus Kitasatospora; species Kitasatospora sp. NPDC004272. The sequence goes on from NZ_JBSGET010000001.1 coordinate 82,632, forward strand.
TGCGGACCACCGCGGACACCGTGAACGAGCGGGTGGTGTCGACCACCGGGGCCTGGCTGTCCGCCCAGCCGGTGGCGGTGCCGTGCAGCACCAGGGTCGGCCCGTCGTGGCCCTCGGTCCGGCCGATCGTGGTGCTGCCGCCCAGCACCATCCCGGGCAGCGTGGCGGGGGCACCGGTGGCCTTGCCGCCGCTCTCCCGGGGCGCGGACGCGGTGGCGCCGGGCCCGACCCGGTCGTCCCCGGAGGAACGGGTCAGCACCAGGGCGCCGGCCACCAGGCCGCCGATCACGGCGACGGCCAGCGCGCCGCCGCCGATCCGCAGCAGGCGGCGGCGCCGCACCTCCTGCTCCCGGGCCTCGGCGAGCGCCGCCCAGTCGGGCGTCGCGCTGCTCACCGGCGGCAGGTGCACGGGCCCGCCGGGCCCCGGTCTTCCCCCGTCAGCACTCATGCGGCCGATGCTAGGACATCGTCCCCGCGCTGGATACGGCCGGATCCGTCCCGAACCGCCCGGGGGCCTTCCCGGAACCTTCCCGGAACCTCCCCGGGGCCTCCCCGGGCGCCCGGCCGCCCGCACGCGCCGGGACCCCGGCGCCGCAACGGGCGTCCGGGGTCCGGGAGCTGAGCGGGGGTCAGGCCTCGACCGGCTCCGCCTCGGCGGCCGGGGCGGCCTTGACCGACTCCAGCAGCAGCTGGGCGACGTCGACGACCTTCAGGTGCTCCTTGGCCGCGCCTTCGTTCTTCTTGCCGTTGACCGAGTCGGAGAGCATCACCAGGCAGAACGGGCAGGCGGTGGAGACGATGTCGGGGTTCAGCGACAACGCCTCGTCGACCCGCTCGGTGTTGATCCGCTTGCCGATCCGCTCCTCCATCCACATCCGGGCGCCGCCGGCGCCGCAGCAGAAGCCGCGCTCCTTGTGCCGGTGCATCTCCTCGCTGCGCAGGCCGGGCACCTTGCCGATGATCTCGCGCGGCGGGGTGTAGACCTTGTTGTGCCGGCCGAGGTAGCACGGGTCGTGGTAGGTGATCAGGCCCTCCACCGGGTTGACCGGCAGCAGCTTGCCCTCGTCGATCAGGTGCTGGAGCAGCTGGGTGTGGTGGATGACCTCGAAGTGGCCGCCGAGCTGCGGGTACTCGTTGGCGATGGTGTTGAAGCAGTGCGGGCAGGTGGCCACGATCCGCTTGGTGGGTGCGTCCTCCAGCGCGGCGTTCAGGGTCTCGACGTTCTGCGCGCCGAGCATCTGGAACAGGAACTCGTTGCCCAGGCGGCGCGGGGAGTCACCGGTGCAGGTCTCCTCCTTGCCGAGGATCGCGAACTTCACGCCCGCGGTGTGCAGCAGTTCGGCGAACGCCTTGGTGGTCTTCTTGGCCCGGTCCTCCAGCGCGCCGGCGCAGCCGACCCAGTAGAGGTACTCGACCTCGGCGGGGTCGATGTCCTCGCCGATCACCGGCACCTCGATGCCGGTCTCCTTCTTCAGCTCCTTGACCCAGTCGAGCCGCGCCTTGGTGGCCAGGCCCCACGGGTTGCCCTTGTTCTCCAGGTTCTTGAGCATCGTCCCGGCCTCGGTCGGGAAGCTGCTCTCGATCATCACCTGGTAGCGGCGCATGTCGACGATGTGGTCGATGTGCTCGATGTCGACCGGGCACTGCTCGACGCAGGCGCCGCAGGTGGTGCAGGACCACAGCACGTCCGGGTCGATGACGCCGTTCTCTTCCGCGGTGCCGATCAGCGGGCGCTCGGCCTCGGCCAGCGCGGACGCGGGGACGTCGGCGAGCTGCTCGGCGGTGGCCTTCTCCTCGCCCTCCATCGACTTGCCGCCGCCCGCCAGCAGGTACGGGGCCTTGGCGAAGGCGTGCTCGCGCAGGCTCATGATCAGCAGCTTGGGCGACAGCGGCTTGCCGGTGTTCCAGGCCGGGCACTGCGACTGGCAGCGGCCGCACTCGGTGCAGGTGGAGAAGTCGAGGATGCCCTTCCAGGAGAAGTGCTCGACCTGGGAGACGCCGAACACCGCGTCGTCCGCCGGGTCCTCGAAGTCGATCGGGGCGCCGCCGCTGGTCATCGGGCGCAGCGCGCCGAGCGCGGTGCCGCCGTCCTCCGCGCGCTTGAAGTAGATGTTGAAGAACGCCAGGAAGCGGTGCCAGGCGACGCCCATCGAGGGGTTGACGCCGATGGTGATCGCCCAGGCGAAGGAGATGCAGATCTTCAGCATCGCGAACAGGTAGACCAGGTTGACCAGGGTGCCGTGCGCGGTGCCGTGGAAGGCGGCGGCGATCGGGTACGAGACCAGGTAGGCCGGGTCGTAGGAGTCGACGCCTTCGAGGGCGCCCTCCAGGCCGCGCAGCATCATGATGCACAGGCCGATGCCGAGGATCGTGTACTCGACGTAGAACGCCTGCCAGGCGATCGAGCCGGCGAACCGGGACTTGCGGCCGGCCCGGGAGGGCAGGCTGAGCAGGCGGATCACCATCAGGGTGAGGATGCCCAGGGTGGTGAGGGTGCCGATCAGTTCGACGAAGACGTTCCAGGGCAGCCAGTGGCCGATCACCGGGAGCACGAACTCGGCGTCGAAGAGCTGCCCGAAGGCGTTCACCAGGGTGAGCACCAGCGAGAAGAAGCCGACCGCGACGAACCAGTGGGCGACGCCGACGACGCCCCAGCGGTTCATCCGGGTGTGGCCGAGGAACTCCTTGGCCACGGTGGCGGTCCGCTGCGCGGGCCGTCCGAACCGGGTGGTGTCGGCGGCGCCGGTGCGCACCACCTTGTAGATGTGCAGCGCCGCACGGGCGGCGAGCGCGGTGCCGATCACGAAGGTGACCAGCGAGATGACGATCGCTGCTAGCTGCATCGGCTCTCCGTCTCCAGCGGCTTGTTCCCAGTGGTGCCCAGTCCTCCACAGAGTGTACTGGTCGGTAACTTGGAGGGCTGACCCGCCGGACATTACCGCTCGTTAACACTCCACCAGAAGATGTTCAAGGTATGGCGGCAGTCACTAAGCCCAGACTCACCCGCCCGGAGCAGCCGCTCCGACCCGCGCGACATAAGCGCTCAGTAAAGTTGAGCGACACGGACTCAAAGCTGTTGACGCCGTCGGATTAGTCGTGCATCCTTGAGTCCGTACTGCTCAACTTCTTCCCCGGAGGTATTCACGATGGCACGCGCGGTCGGCATCGACCTCGGTACGACGAACTCCGTCGTCAGTGTTCTTGAGGGCGGTGAGCCCACGGTCATCACCAACGCCGAGGGCGCTCGGACCACGCCGTCCGTCGTCGCCTTCGCCAAGAACGGCGAGGTGCTCGTCGGCGAGGTCGCCAAGCGCCAGGCGGTCACCAACGTCGACCGGACCATCCGCTCGGTCAAGCGCCACATGGGCACCGACTGGAAGATCGGCATCGACGGCAAGGACTTCACGCCGCAGCAGATCTCCGCCTTCGTCCTGCAGAAGCTCAAGCGGGACGCCGAGGCGTACCTGGGCGAGACGGTCACCGACGCCGTCATCACCGTCCCGGCGTACTTCAACGACTCCGAGCGCCAGGCCACCAAGGAGGCCGGCGAGATCGCGGGCCTGAACGTCCTGCGCATCGTCAACGAGCCGACCGCGGCCGCCCTGGCCTACGGCCTGGACAAGGACGACCAGACCATCCTGGTCTTCGACCTCGGCGGCGGCACCTTCGACGTGTCGCTGCTGGAGATCGGCGACGGCGTGGTCGAGGTCAAGGCCACCAACGGCGACAACCACCTCGGCGGCGACGACTGGGACCAGCGGGTCGTCGACCACCTGGTGAAGGTCTTCCAGGCCGGCCACGGCGTCGACCTGTCCAAGGACAAGATGGCCGTCCAGCGCCTGCGCGAGGCCGCCGAGAAGGCCAAGATCGAGCTGTCCTCCTCCTCGGAGACCTCGATCAACCTGCCCTACATCACGGCCTCCGCCGAGGGCCCGCTGCACCTGGACGAGAAGCTCAGCCGCTCCCAGTTCCAGCAGCTCACCGCCGACCTGCTGGACCGCTGCAAGGTCCCGTTCCACAACGTGATCAAGGACGCCGGCATCCAGCTGTCCGAGATCGACCACGTGGTCCTGGTCGGCGGCTCGACCCGCATGCCGGCCGTCGCCGAGCTCGTCAAGGAGCTGACCGGCGGCAAGGACGCCAACAAGGGCGTCAACCCGGACGAGGTCGTCGCCATCGGCGCCTCCCTGCAGGCCGGCGTGCTCAAGGGCGAGGTCAAGGACGTCCTGCTGCTCGACGTCACCCCGCTGTCCCTCGGCATCGAGACCAAGGGCGGCATCATGACCAAGCTGATCGAGCGCAACACCACGATCCCGACCAAGCGCTCCGAGATCTTCACCACCGCCGAGGACAACCAGCCCTCCGTGCAGATCCAGGTGTACCAGGGCGAGCGCGAGATCGCGGCGTACAACAAGAAGCTCGGCATGTTCGAGCTGACCGGCCTGCCGCCGGCCCCCCGCGGCCTGCCGCAGATCGAGGTCACCTTCGACATCGACGCCAACGGCATCATGCACGTGGCCGCGAAGGACCTCGGCACCGGCAAGGAGCAGAAGATGACCGTCACCGGCGGCTCCTCGCTGCCGAAGGACGAGGTCAACCGCATGCGCGAGGAGGCCGAGCGCTACGCGGAGGAGGACACCAAGCGCCGCGAGGCCGTCGAGACCCGCAACCAGGGCGAGCAGCTCGTCTACTCGACCGAGAAGTTCATCGCGGACAACGCGGACAAGCTCCCGGCCGACGTCAAGACCGAGGTCGAGACCGCGATCTCCGAGCTCAAGGAAGCCCTCAAGGGCGAGGACATCGCGGCCATCCGCACCGCCACCGAGAAGGTCTCCACCACCGCCCAGAAGCTCGGCGCGGCGCTGTACGCGCAGGCCGACGGCGCGGGCGCGGCGGCCGGTGCGGCCGGTGCCGGCGAGGCGGGCGCCAAGGACGACGACGTGGTCGACGCCGAGATCGTCGACGACGAGAAGCCCAAGGGCGGTGCGGCATGACGGAGAAGCCGCAGGGCGAGCAGCCCGGCGACGACTCCGCCGCCGAGGAGGCCGTGCTCAAGGCAGCCGAGGAGGCCGTCGCGGGCGCCGGTGCCGACGAGCTGGCCGCCGCCAAGCGCGAGGCCGGCGAGCGCACCGCGGACCTGCAGCGGCTCCAGGCCGAGTACCAGAACTACCGCAAGCGGGTCGAGCGCGACCGCTCCACCGTCCGCGAGATCGCCGTCTCCAACATCCTGGAGTCGCTGGTCCCGGTGCTGGACGACATCGGCCGGGCCCGCGAGCACGGCGAGGTGACCGGCGGCTTCAAGTCGGTGGCCGAGTCCCTGGAGACGGTCGTCGCCAAGCTCGGGCTGCAGCAGTTCGGCAAGGAGGGCGAGCCCTTCGACCCGACCATCCACGAGGCGCTGATGCACAGCTACTCGTCGGACGTGACGGAGGACACCTGCGTGCAGATCCTCCAGCCCGGGTACCGGATCGGCGAGCGGATCATCCGCCCGGCGATGGTCGCGGTCGCGGAGCCCCAGCCGGGCACCCAGACCACCGGCGAGCCGGACGGCGACAAGGCTGACGGTTCGTCCGACAGCTGAGTAGAGTCCCCGTGCGCTGCGGAGTCGTACGTCGTCCAGTACGGCGGCCGGCTCCGCAGCGCCGTATCAGGGCACCGCGCCGCGGTGCCGACAGGCAACAGAACTTCGGCTTTCCGGGAGGTGGCGGTCAAAGGCCATGAGCGCTAAGGACTACGTGGAGAAGGACTACTACAAGGTCCTCGGCGTGCCCAAGGACGCCACCGCCGCAGAGATCAAGAAGACCTACCGCAAGCTGGCCCGCGAGTTCCACCCGGACGCCAACAAGGGTGACGCCAAGGCCGAGGAGCGGTTCAAGGACATCTCCGAGGCGTACGACGTGCTCTCCGACGAGAAGCGCCGCAAGGAGTACGACGAGGCCCGCTCGCTGTTCGCGGGCGGCGGCTTCCGGCCCGGCGGGGCGGGCGCGGCCGGCGGCTTCGACTTCGGCGACCTGTTCAACGGCGGGAGCGGCACGGGCGGCGGCGGGATCGGCGACGTGTTCGGCGGCCTGTTCAACCGCGGCGGACGGCAGACCGCCCAGCCGCGGCGCGGCGCGGACGTCGAGACCGAGGTCACGCTGAACTTCGAGGAGGCCGTGGACGGCGCGACCGTGCCGCTGCGGATGACCTCCCAGGCCGCCTGCCGCGCCTGCGCCGGCACCGGCGCCAAGGCCGGCACCACTCCGCGGGTCTGTCCGACCTGCGTCGGCGCGGGCACCGTCAGCCGGGGCCAGGGCGCCTTCGCGCTCTCCGAGCCCTGCCGGGACTGCAAGGGCCGCGGCATGATCGTCGACGACCCCTGCACCGTCTGCCACGGCAGCGGCCGGGCCTCCTCGGCCCGCACCATGCAGGTCCGCATCCCGGCCGGGGTGCAGGACAGCCAGCGGATCAGGCTCAAGGGCAAGGGCGCCCAGGGCGAGCGCGGCGGCCAACCCGGAGACCTGTACGTCACCGTGCACGTCGACCCGCACCCGGTGTTCGGACGCAAGGGCGACAACCTCACGGTCACCGTGCCGGTCAGCTTCCCCGAGGCCGCGCTCGGCGGCACCATCGAGGTGCCGACCCTGAACGGCCCGGCCGTGAAGCTCAAACTGCCGCCCGGCAGCGCGAACGGCCTGACCATGCGGGCCCGCGGCAAGGGCGCCACCCGCAAGGACGGCACTCGCGGCGACCTGCTGGTCACCGTGGAGGTCACGGTGCCCAAGCACGTCGACGGAGACGCGCTGACCGCACTGGAGCAGTACCGCGAGGCCACCGCCTCGGACGACCCGCGAGCCGCCCTGTTCAAGGCGGCGGAGGGAGCGTGAGATCCCGATGAGTCCCCACTCCGACAGTAGTCACGGCGGCGACGGCACCGGCCGGATCGGCCCCGGCCCCGGTCTCGGCGAGGGCCTGCCCGGCGGCGGCCGCCCTCGCGCCGCCGCACCGCCGTACGTCCTCACCGAGGACACCCCGGTCTACGTCATCTCCGTCGCCGCCGAGCTCTCCGGCCTGCACCCGCAGACCCTCCGCCAGTACGACCGCCTCGGCCTGGTCAGCCCCGACCGCACCGCCGGGCGCGGCCGCCGCTACTCCGCCCGGGACATCCAGCAGCTGCGCGAGGTCCAACGCCTCTCCCAGGACGAGGGCATCAACCTGGCCGGCATCAAGCGGATCATCGAACTGGAGAACCAGGTCGCCGCCCTGCAGTCCCGGGTCGGCGAACTCGTCGACGCCCTGGAGGGCGCCGCCGCCACCCTCCAGCAGCGCGAGGCCGCCGTCCACGCCTCCTACCGCCGCGACCTGGTGCCCTACCAGCAGGTCCAGCAGTCCAGCGCGCTGGTGGTGTGGCGGCCCAGGCGCTGAGCGCGACGGCCACGTGGCACCGAGCCGCCGGCACCCCTGTCCATCGGGGGGTGTCGGCGGCTCGCGTGTCCGTGAGAGAGTGCCTCGGACCGCAGTGCCACATATTCCCGGCTCCCGGACCAGGTCGGGCCATAGGATCACCAGAGCGGAAGTCCGCCGATTGATTGCCAGGTCAACGACAAGGGGGTCAGGATGAGCGCCCGGGAGCAGCCAGGACCCGCAGCCTGGCGTGGTGGCAATCTCTCACAAGCCGCCCGCAGCCTCTACCTCCGCGCCATTAACCAGAATTCCGGCACGGTCGACACCCGCGAGGAATCCGATGCCGCCGCCATCGAAGAACTCGCCAGAATCGGACTCCTGGTAGCCGACTCCGACGATCCAGCGGTATTCATCGCGACCGATCCCGCCCAGCTCTCCTCTTCGCTCAGCACCCGGTGGCAGCGCCAAGCACTGGAACTGCTCACGCAGGCGGTCTCCGTGCCGGAAGAATTCGCGGAACTGGCGGAAAAATTCCACGCCCCGGGGCAGAGCGGTGGAGTCGTCGAGTACGTCCGCGGAAAGTCGCTCATCAACCAGCGCGTCCAACAACTCGGCCGGGCCGGGATCAAAGAAGCGCTCGCCATGCAGCCGGGCGGTCCGCGGCCCACGGAGATGCTGACGGCCGGCCTGCAAGAAGACCTGAAGACGGTTCAGGGCGGCACCACGATGAGGACGATCTACCACGCCAGCACCAGGTACCACCAGCCCACCCGCGACTACGTGGCCACGCTCGCGGCGGCCGGCTGGCAGTTCCGGACGCTGGACGAGCCGTACACCAGACTGATCATCCTGGACCGCCGGGTGGCAGTCATCCCCGCCGTGGACGACATGAGCCTGGCCGCGTTCATCCACGACCAGGCGGTCATCGACTTCCTCGTCGAAGAGGTATTCGAACGGAGCTGGGGACGGGCCCTCGAATTCGACGGCGACCGGGCGGTGCCCCAGCAGGTGGTATCGCGGCTCCGGCAGACGATCATCGATCTGCTGCTGTCCGGAACGAACCACCGGGTAATCGCACGCCGACTCGGAATCAGCGAGCGAACGCTGGCGCGGCACATCGCCGAAATGCGGGACGACTACAACGTCGATTCGCTGTTCCAGCTCGGCTATGCGCTCGGCCGCTCCTCGACCCCCTCCCCCGCTCTCGTCCCCACCGGCGACGGCGGAGTGCTTCCGATCTCCCTGGACGAGGAAGAGGGAAACGAACTGGCAAAGGAATGGGAAAGCTAGCGCTCCCCGCTCAGTTCCAGTAAATGTCCATCAACTTCATGGTCATGGACACATCAGACTTCGGAGTGGAGTCGTGGTCGCCCGCCAAAGCACCGCCCCCCAGTACCGCCAGTCCAAAGGCGGCAGGAAGCACTACCCTCGCCACAAACTTGCGTATGCGGGACATCATGGCCACTCTCCGGTTTCCAGTGTCGATTTGATCCGATCACGCCAGTCGACAACCTGCATCATTGTGCCGCACACACCACAGGCTGTCACTCCCCGGTTCCCCAGAGACGTGACATCTCACTGCCAGGCATCCAGATGACACCGCGCAAACCTGGACGTCGGCAGACTCCGCGATGGACGATCAGTTTGCTTCCAATGGTCTCGTCAAGCCGACCACACTTGCCGATGCCCATTCAAGAAGAGATCCACAAAACTCCCGCACTGTCCCACTGAGCAGCCATCTTCAACGGCACCTACCGGTTGCGGTCTCTTCCAGTAGGCAATCCCCCCGGAGTCGACATGAGTGAGTCCCACCTGCAGCACCGCGCCGAAGGGCGCCGCGCACGAGTCTTCCTGGCCGCGCCGCTGATGCGGCTGACCGGGCCGGCGGACAGTGTGGTGACGCTGGCGAGCCGGACGCGGCTGACCACGCTGCGCAGCACGCTGCTGGACAGCGGGGCCGCGGTGTACAGCGCGCACCACAGCGACGCGTGGACGGTGGCGGGGCGGGCGCCGGAGCAGCGGGTGCCCTCCGACTTCCGGGCGATGCAGAGCGCGGACCTGGTGTTCGCGTACGTGGGTGCGCCGCTGTCGGCCGGGGTGAGCCTGGAGCTCGGCTGGGCGTCGGCGCTGCGCAAGCCGATCGTGCTGCTGGTGGACGAGGCGATCACGCACAACCCGCTGATCGCGACCATCGAGCAGGTCTCGCCGGTGCTGCCGCTGGTGTTCGACGACACCTGGTCGCAGGAGGCGCTGCACCACACCGTGGAGACCGCGCTGGACTGGGCCGGAATGGCGCTGTCGCTGCGCGGCGGCTTCTGGACCGCGCCCGGCGAGCAGTTCCCGCGCCCGCGCCGCGAGCACGCCGGCCCGTACGGCTTCTGGTCCCCGGAGATCGCCACCGGCTGACGGGACGTCAGTCCTCCCGCTCCCCGGCTCCCCGCATCTGCCAGCCCAGCTGGAACAGCGTCTCCGCATCGTGGAGTTCGCGCAGCCGGGAGATGTGCGCGGCGACCGTGCGTTCGCCGAGGCCCAACCGGGAGGCGACGGTCTTCTGGGTCAGACCCTGGGCGAGCAGTCGGCCCACCTGCTCGTGCACCGGCACCACGCTCTCGCCCTCGTGCTCGGCGGAGCGCCAGCGGATCCGCTCGGCCCGTTCCCAGTCCCGCTCGAAGGCGGCGACCAGGAACGAGACCACGGCCGGGTCCTCGATGAACGCGGCACTCGAATTGTCGGCCGAAGCCGGAACGACGGCGATCCGGCGGTCGAAGATCAACATTCTGCTGAAGGGTTCGCTCAAGGTGCGGAACCGGCCTCCCCAGCCGGTGACCCTCTCCGCCCAGCGGACCGTCGTCTCGTCCAGCAGCGCGGTCGGCTCGTAGACGGTGCGGACGCTCGCACCGCTCTCCAGGAAGCGCCGCTTGCGCTCCAGCGCCGCCTCCAACTGGTCGGCCGGCCCGGCTCCGCCCGGGTGCAGGGACAGCTCCTCCTCGTACGCCTCGCTCGCCAACTGCAGGACGCGGTGCCGGATCTGCTCGGTCCGGTCGACGTGCTGCACCACGCTGGAGCGGTCGGCCCGGCGGGGGGTCGCGTCGTAGGCGTGGGTGAGGTCCTCCAGCAGCGTCGGCATCTCCTCGGCGCGCAGCAGCATCCGGGTGCCCTCGGCGCGCAGCTCGGCACTGATCCGGTCGCTGACCGCCCGCGGATTGACCGCCGTGAGCGCCTGGTCGGCGGCGTCGTGCACCAGCAGGCCGAGCTCCATCAGCCGCAGCACCCCGGTCGGGTCCTGCTCGACCGCCTCCCGGAACGACACCCGCCCGCCCTGGTCCAGGATCTGCTGGTACAGCCGCCGCTCCGACTCGCTCGGCAGGGCGGCTGCGTTCGACTCGCTCACAGGTCCCACTCCTCTTGGCCGTCCGCACCCGGGTCACCCCGGCGGTGCGGTGGGTCGTCCGGACGCCCCGCGCAGCTGCCAGCCGAGCTGGAACAGGGTCTCCGCATCGTAGAACTCCCGCAGCCGGGCGATGTGCCCGGCCACCGTCCGCTCCGAAAGCCCCAGCCGGGAGGCGATCGCCCGCTGGGTCAGGCCCGCGGCGAGGAGATCGGTGAGCTCGGGCGGCACCCCGCTCTCGCGCGAACGCCCGTCCAGCGCCTGCCAGTCGACCCGCTCGGCCCGCGCCCAGTCGCGCTCGAACAGGCCCACCAGGGTGGCCAGCACCGCCGGGTCCTCCACCAGCACGGCCTGGCGGTCGTCCGGGGACGCCGAGACGACCGCGGCCCGGCGGTCGAAGATCACCATCCGGCGGAACGGCTCGTCCAGGACCCGGAACCGCTCGCCCGCGTCGGTGAGTTCGGCCGCGTAGGCGACGGTGGCCGGGTCGGCGACGGCCCCGGGCTGGTAGATCGAGCGCAACTCGATGCCGTTCGCCAGGAAACCCAGCGAACGGACCCTGGTCTGCCGCATGTCGTGGATCGGCCGGGCCCCGCCGGGCTGCGCCGCCAGCGTCTCCTCGCGCATCTCGGACTCGATCCGGGCGATGTGGTGCGTGATCTGCTGCCCCGTCACCAGCTGCAGCGGCCGCGCCGAACGACCGCGCCGAACGGCGGCGTCGTACGCCTGCACCAGGTCCTCCAGCTGGGCCGCGGCCCGCTCGGCCGCCAGCAGCTTCCCCGCCGCCGAACTGCGCAGCTCGGAACTCACCCGCTCGCCGAACGCCCCCGGGTGGGCGGCCGTCAGCATCTCCCCGTAGTCGTGGTGCAGCAGCAACCCGAGCCCGATCAGCCCGAGGGCGGCATCCGGATCCTGCTCCATCGCCTCGCGGAACAGCACCATCCCGCCCTGCGCGATGACCTCACGGTACAACGCGCGCTCGGCCTCGTTCGGCAACCGGACCACCATCTCAGGCCCCTCCGCGCATCAACCAGCCGAGCTGGAACAGGGTTTCGGCGTCGTGCTGCTCCCGCAGCCGGGCGATGTGGGCGGCCACCGTCCGCTCGGACAGGCCGAGGCGGGAGGCGATCGCCTTCTGCGTCAGACCGGCGGCGAGGAGACCGGTCAGCTCCGACGGCACACCCGTCTCGCGCGGACGGCCCGCCAGGGCGTGCCAGTCCACGATCGCGGCCCGCGCCCAGTCGCGCTCGAACAGGCCGATCATGGTGGACAGCACCGCCGGGTCCTCGACGAAGGCGGCGCTGCTGTCATCGGGGGCGGCGCTGATGATGGCGATCCTGCGGTCGAAGATCAGCATCTTCCGGAACGGCTCGTCCAGGACCCGGATGCCCTCCCCCGCCCGTGTCACCGAGGCCGCGTAGGAGACGGTGGGCCGGTGGGTGAGGGCGCCGGGCTGGTAGAGGGTGCGCAGGGCGACCCCGGCCGCGAGGAAGTGCCGGTCGCGGACCAAGGACTGCCGCATGAAGCGGGTGGGCCTGGCACCGCCGGGCTGGTAGGCGAGCGTCTCCTCGCGCATCTCGGCCTCGATCTGCATGATCCGGTGCCGGATCTGCTGGCCGGTCACGACGTGCTGCACCTCGCTACGCCGGTCGACGCGCTGCGGGGTGCTGTCGTACGCGTGGGTCAGGTCGTCCAGTTGCTCGGCGGCCCGTTCGGCCTGCACCAGTTTCCGGGTGGCCGCGCCGCGCAGTTCGCTGCTGAGCCGGGCACCGACCGCGCGCGGGTTGACGGCCGTCAGCGACTCGTCGGTGTCGTGCCGGACGAGCAGGCCGAGACCGATCAGCCGCAGGGTGGCGTCCGGGTCCTGCTGCATCGCCTCGCGGAACAGCACCCGGCCGCCCTGGGCGAGCACTTCGCGGTACAGGGCGCGCTCGGACTCGTTCGGCAGGCTCGCGGTCACCGGGTGCCCTCCCGCATCAGCCAGCCGAGCTGGAACAGGGTGGCCGCGTCGTAGCGCTCGCGCAGCCGGGCGATGTGTTCGGCGACGGTGCGTTCGGACAGGCCCAGTCGGGAGGCCACCGCCTTCTGGGTGAGGCCGGTGACGAGCAGGTGGCCGATCCGTTCGGCGGCCGGGGGGACGCCGTCGCCCGCGCGGTCGTGCCAGGGGACGCGTTCGGCGCGCTCCCAGTCGCGGAGGAAGAGCCGGGCCAGGTGGTCGACCACTGCGGGGTCCTCGATGAAGGCGGCGGTGCGGTTGTCGGCGGACGTGGAGATGATCGCCACCTTGCGGTCGAAGACCAGCATCCGGGCGAAGTCCTCGTCCAGGACGCGCAGCCGCATGCCCCAGCCGGTGGCCCGCACCGCGTAGTCGATCACCGCCGGGTCGGAGCCGCTGACGGGCTGGTAGAGGATGTCCATCCGGGCACCGGCCGCCAGTGCCTTCTCGGTGCGGGCGCTCTTCTCCAGGTACACCGGCGGGCGTCGGCCGGGCTGGGCGGCCAGCACCTCCTCGCGGAAGTCCGCCTCGATCTGGAGCAGGCGGTGCCGGATCCGGTCCACGTCCAGCACGTGGGTGATCTGCTGCCCGTGGTCCTCGCGGCGGGCGGCGCTGTCGTACGCGTCGGTGAGGTGGTCGAGTCCGGCGGGGACGTGCTCGGCCGCCTCGAACAGCCGGGTACCGGCCTCCCGCAGTTCCCGGCTCAGCCGCCCGCTGACGGTGCGCGGGTTGACCGCGGTGAGCTGCTCGCTCTCGTCGTGGTGCACCAGCAGGCCGAGCGCGAGCAGCCGGGCGGTGGCGGCGGCGTCCTGCTCGGCCGCCTCCCGGGCCGAGACCCGGCCGCCGGTCCGCAGCACGGAGAGGTAGAGCGCCTTGTCGGCCGCGTTCGGCCCGGTGTACACGGGTTCAGGCATGCCGGCCGCCGTCCCGCATCAGCCAGCCGAGCTGGAAGAGCGTCTCGGCGTCGTAGCGTTCGCGCAGCCGGGCGATGTGGGCGGCCACCGTCCGCTCGGACAGGCCGAGGCGGGAGGCGACGGCCTTCTGGGTCAGACCGGCGGCGAGCAACTCGCCCACCCGGTGAAGCACTTCGGGCAGCTCGCGGCCGACCGTGTCGAACCACGGGACCCGGACGGCGCGCTCCCAGTCGCGGAGGAAGACGCCGACCAGGTGGTCGACCACGGCAGGATCCTCGATGAAGGCGGCGGTGACGTTGGCGGTGGCGGTGGAGATGACCGCGACCCGGCGGTCGAAGATCATCATCCGGGCGAACGGCTCATCGAGCACCCGCAGCCGCATGCCCCAGCCGGTGGCCTCGGCCGCGTAGGCGGCGGTGTACGGGGTCCGGCGGGCGACCGGCTGGTAGAGGACGTTCGCCGTGACACCGCGGGCGAGGGCCTGCCGCATCCGCGAGTTGTCGTCCAGGTACTCGGGTGGGCGCTCCCCGGGCTGGGCGGCCAGGCCCTCCTCCCGGTACTCGGCCTCGACCACCAGCAGCCGCTGCTGGATCTGCTCCAGCGAGCTCAGGTGGGTGATCAGCGCGGCCGGGTCGCTGCGGCGCTGGGCGCTGTCGTACGACTCGATCAGTTCGTCCAGGTCGTCCGCCGCCCGGTCTGCCCGGGCCAGCAGCCCGGCGGCCCTCCCCCGCAGGTCGGCGCTGAGCTGCACCCCGGCCGCCCGCGGGTTGACGGCCACCACCCAGCCGTTCACTTCGGAGTGCACCAGCAGACGCAGTTCCAGCAGCCGGGTGGCGGCGGTGGCGTCCTGCTCCATCACCTCCCGCAGCGAGACCCGCCCGCCGGAACGCAGCACGGACAGGTACAGCGCCTTCTCGGCCCCGTTCGGTGCGGCGGGCACGGCGGGCACGGGCTCAGGCATGTCGTTCGCCCTTCCGCATCAGCCAGCCGAGTTGGAAGAGCGTCTCGGCGCCGTAGCGTTCGCGCAGCCGGGAGATGTGGCCGGCCACGGTGCGCTCGGACAGCCCGAGGCGGGTGGCGATGGCCTTCTGGGTCAGGCCCTGGGCGAGCAGGCGGCCGATCTGGTCGACGGCGGTCCGGGCGGGGGCGCTGTCGAGCAGGGTGCTCCAGCTGACGCGTTCGGCCCGCTCCCAGTCGCGGTCGAAGTTGGCGACGATCATCGCCACGGTGGCGGGGTCGGAGAGCACGGCGGCCCGGCCGAGGTCGTCGGAGGCGGGCACCACGGCGGTGGTGCGGTCGAAGACCAGGACGCGTTGGAAGGGCTCGTCGAGCAGTCGGACCTCGCCGCCGGCCTCGGTGACGGTGGCGGCGTAGCGGATCACGGCGGGTTCGGCGAGGGCGGTGGGCTGGTAGAGGGTGAGGATCCGGCAGCCGCGGCGCAGCAGCGGGAGTTCCTGGCGCAGGGACAGTTCCAGGGCGGCGGGCAGGGCGTGTCCGGGCTGGGCGGTCAGGGCCTCTTCCCGGCAGGAGGCGCCGAGTTGGGCGATCCGCTGCCGGATGTGCTCGCGTCCGGCGATCTGGACGTCGGCGGAGCCGGCCTCGGACGGGCGGGGCACGCTGTCGTAGGCGGCGATCAGCGGGTCGAGGTCGGCGATCAGGCGCTCGGCCCGGTTGAGCAGGCGGGCGGCCTCCGCGTTCATCTCGGTGCCGAGGGTGTCGGCCACGAAGCGGGGGTCGACGGCCAGGTAGGAGGCGTCCAGGCCGTCGGACACCAGCAGGCCGGTGCGCAGCAGTTCGGCGAGCGGATCGAAGCCGGGGACGGGGACGGGTGCGAGGGCGGGGACGGGACCGGCGTCGGGGACGGCGTCGGCCGTGATCCGGCCGCCGGCTTCGAGGACGTCCAGGTAGAGGCGCCAGGCCCGTTCGTCTATCGGGCCGCGCTCGGCCGCGGGGGCCGGGGCGGGAACGGCGGTGACCGTCGGGGCGGCCGGGGCGGCCGGAGCCGCGTACATGGGGTTCGGGTCAGCCATGCCCGCCGCCGCCTCTCATCAGCCAGCCGAGCTGGAACAGGGTGCCGGCGCCGTACCGGTCGCGCAGCCGGGAGATGTGGCCGGCCACCGTGCGCTCGGACAGCCCGAGGCGGGTGGCGACGGCGCGCTGGGTGAGGCCCTGGGCGAGCAGGCGGCCGACCCGGTCGGTGATGGTGCGGGTGAGGGTGCGGGTGTCGAGGTGGTGCCAGTGGACCTGTTCGGCCCGGGCCCAGTCGCGTTCGAATCCCGCGACCAGGTAGGCGATGGCGGCGGGGTCCTCGACGAATGCGGCGCGGTTGTGGTCCTCGGTGGCGGGGATGACGGCGACCCGCCGGTCGATGACGATCAGGCGGAGGAACGGCTCGTCCAGGACGCGCAGTTGGGCGCCGTGCTCGGTCATCGAGGTGGCGTGCCGGACGGCGCTGTCCTCGGTGAGCGCGACGGGCTGGTAGAGGGCGCGCAGGGTGGCGCCCCGGCCGAGCATCCGCCGGTCCTGGGTGTGGGCGAGTTCGAGGACGGCGGGCGGGCGCAGGCCGGGCTGGGCGCTGAGCAGTTCGAGCCGGCAGTCGGAGACCAGTTGGGCGATCCGCAGCCGGATGTCCTCCTGGCCGTCGACGTAGACGGCCTGTCCGGTCCGGTCGGTGGGCCGGGGGACGGCGTCGTAGGCCCGGGCGAGCGGGTCGAGGGCGGTGGGCAGCCGGTTGGCGTCGAGCAGCAGCCGGGTGGCGCGGGAGCGCAGTTCGGCGCCGAGGCGTTCGACGACGGCGCGCGGGCTGACCGCGACGTAGCAGCGGTCGATCCGGTTGGGCAGGACCAGGCCGATCGTCACCAGCTGTTCCAGCAGGGCCCGTTGGCGTTCGCGGGTGATTTCGGGGCCGAGCACGGACGGCCCGTCGAACGGTATCCGGCCGCCGGCGGCGAGGACGGCCAGGTAGAGCTGGGTGGCATCCTCCTCGGGCAGCCCGCTGTCCGGGTCGAACGGCACGGACGCGCCGAGCGGCGTGGTGGCGCCGAGCGGCACGGACGCGTCGAACGGCGTGGTGGCGCTGAACGGTACGTCGGCGCCGAGCGGCGCGAACGCGCTGAGCGGCGCGGCCGGCGCGGCTGGCACGGCCGTGTCGGACGGCACCGCCGCGCCGGGCGTTCCGCCGTCCGGTCCGGACGGTGCGGTGCCCGGGGCCGCCGGCCCGCCGCCCGGTGCGGGCAGTGCGGGCGGTGCGGTGTCCGGTTCGGACTTCGGGTGGTCCGCTGCCACGTCGAGCACTCCCTGCCGTGTTCCTCCGTTTGCGGATGATGATCCCAGCAGGGCCGTCGGGCTCGACGGCGGGAGTCGTCCCCGCGGTTACGGGCGCGTCCCCCGGGCCGGGTGCCGTCGGCACCCGGGTCCCGGGGGACCCGCTCGTGTCACGCCAGCGTCATGGCGCTTCGGTGAGGCGGAGCAGCAACGCCTCACCGATCCGGTCCCGGTAGCCACCACCACACGTGGCGTACCGGCCGGTGCTCTTCCCCCCGTCGCGCAGATACGAACGCACCTGTCGCCCCCACGCGAAGAGCAAGTCGCCGGCTCGGGCTGCGGCGGCCCGGGACGACTTGGCGTGACTACACCCTCACAGCGGGGCGAACTCCGAACAAGTGCTCTCCGGCTGCAGGTTCCCGCAAGTGCAGGAACATGCAGCAAAGACCCCGGCGCGGTGTCCGGAATCTCGCTTTTCCCGGCATTGCCCCCCTCCACCGAACGGCCATTCGGGAAGTGGCGGCGGGAACGCGCGGACCGGTGGCGTCGGAACGGGCCGGAATGTCACTCTCCTCTCCCGGAATTCGGCAGTCCTCCGCCGGATCCCCCGATCCGGAATCGTCCGCGCCGAATGCCGCCCGCCCCTCAGAGCAGGCGTCCCGCCCGCAGTCCGGCCGCGGTGCGGACCAGCGCCACCGCCCAGGTGGCGAGCAGCAGCAGGTGGAGTGCGACGGCGAGCCCGGTGAATCCGCCGAATCCGGTGTGGACGGCGAGTCCGGTCGCGCCGGTGACGAGCGTTCCGATCGGGAAGGTGGCGGCCCACCAGGTCATCGCGAACGGCATTTCGGCACGCAGTGCCCGCAGGTTGGCAGCGAGTGCCACCGCCAGCCAGAGAAGGGCGAATCCCATCACCGCGACGCCGTACACCTCGGCCAGTCCGCGGGCGGCGGCGGCCGCCCGCTCGCCGCCGGGGAGCGCGAGCGGCACCGCGTCGGCGAACTTCTGCACGGCGGTGGTGGACTGGCCCAGCGGCCCGAGCACCAGGAACAGCGAGGGGGTGAGCACCAGCGCGGGCAGCTTGCTGTGCAGCAGGCCGCCGAGGACCACCGGCAGCAGCGCCAGGGTGGCCAGCAGGCTGGCGCCGAACATCGCCGCGCAGCCGTACAGCATCGCCTGCCGGGCGGCCCCCTCGGGCAGGTGCGGGACCAGCGCGGGGCCGAGCGCGGCGGACACCATCGGGGCGACCACCGGCAGCAGCCAGGTCGGGTTGGCCTCCAGCGCGGACAGCCGGTGCCGGGTGATCATCAGGTACGGCAGCCCGGCGGCCACCAGCAGGGCGTACGCGGTGCCCGTCGTCCACAGCAGGACGTCGAGCGCGAGGGCGGGCCGCTCGCCGAGCAGCGGGCCGCCGACGGTCAGCGCGCCGTGGCCGACGGCCAGCAGGGCCATCGGCGGGCAGCCGTAGAAGACGGCGGCGGACGGGTCCTCCAGCAGGGTGCGCCGGGCCTGCGCGCGGTGCCGGGTCAGGTGGACGGCGCGGCCGGCCAGCAGGACGGCGAGCATCAGCAGCGAGAGCGTCCAGACCGCCTCGGCGAAGGCGGCCTTGCCGGGGACGTCCACCGGGAGCGCGGCGGCGGCGTTGCCGGTGATCGCGGTGCCCATCACGGTGGCGTACCAGTTGGGGCCGAGCCGGGACAGGTCGAGGGCGCGCAGGCCGGTGGTGCGCGGCGCGAGGAGGGTTGCCATGGCCCCACCCTCCGCCGCCGCGGGGGACGGGGGTAGCGGGACGCCCGCTATGAGGACATAGCCTGGGCCTATGGCCCTCTCCCCCCACGTCCCGGAACTCGGCGCCCTGGAGCTGCTGCTCGCCGTGGCCCGGCTGGGCAGCGTCGGCCGGGCCGCCGCCGAGCTGGGCGTCAGCCAGCCCGCCGCCAGCGCCCGGATCAAGGGCATGGAGCGGCAGATCGGGGTGCCGCTGCTGGAGCGCTCGCCGCGCGGTTCCCGGCCCACCGAGGCGGGCCGGCTGGTGGTCGAGTGGGCCCGGCAGGTGGTGGAGGCCGCGCAGGCCCTGGACGCCGGGATCGACGCGCTGCGCGGCCGCCGGGACGCCCGGCTGCGGGTGGTGGCCAGCCTGACCGTCGCCGAGTACCTGATGCCGGGCTGGCTGCTGGCCCTGAACGAGGCCAGCCCGGGCACCGCCGTCACCCTGCGCACCGCCAACTCGCACGACGTGGCGGCCCAGGTGCTGGCGGGCGAGGCCGACCTGGGCTTCGTCGAGGGCACCTCCACCCCGCCCGGCCTGTCCGGCGCGGTGGTGGCCGCCGACCGGCTGGTCGTGGTGGTCTCGCCCGAGCACCGCTGGGCCCGCCGCCGCGCCCCGGTGACCGGCCCCGAACTGGCCGCCACCCCGCTGGTGCTGCGCGAGGTCGGCTCCGGGACGCGGGAGGTGCTGGAGGAGGCGCTCGCCCCGTACGGCGGCCCGGCCGCGCCCCGGCTGGAGCTGGCCTCCTCGACGGCGCTGAAGGCGGCCGCGATGACCGGCGCGGACCCGGTCTGCCTGAGCGAGCTGGCGGTGACCGAGGAGCTGGCCACCCGCCGGCTGGTGGCCGTGCCGCTGGAGGGCCTGGAGCTGCAGCGCCCGCTGCGCGCGGTCTGGCCGGCCGGCCAGCGTCCGGCGGGCCCGGCCCGCGAGCTGCTGGGGCTGACCCGGGCGCCCGCCGCGGGCCCCCGGAAGAACTGAGCGGAAACGCTTCGTAAAACCTGAGCGGAATACACTCAAGTTAGTGCATGCTGTAGTCAGCAGACTCGCACCAGTCCCGAGACGAGAGGGGTATGCCCGCAGTGGACGCCAGTAAGTTCACCAGCAAGACGCAGGAGGCCCTGTCCTCCGCCATCCGGCAGGCCAGCGCCGCGGGGAACCCGGACGTCAAGCCGGTGCACATCCTGCTGGCCCTGCTCGACCAGCCGGAGGGCCTGGCCCGCCCGCTGCTGGAGGCCGTCGGGGCGGACGCCGCCCGCGTCACCGCCGCCGCCCGCCAGCAGGCCGCCGCCCTGCCCGCCGCCCAGGGCTCCACGGTCGCCGCGCCGAACCTCGCGCGCGACACCCTGGCCGTGCTGGAGGAGGCCGGGAGGCGCGCCGACGACCTGGACGACCAGTACGTCTCCACCGAGCACCTGCTGGTCGGCCTGGCCGCCGAGGGCGGGCAGGCCGCCGACCTGCTGAAGCAGCAGGGCGCCACCGCCAAGGCGCTGCTGGCCGCGTTCAAGGAGGTCCGGGGCAGCGCCCGGGTCACCTCGAAGGACCCGGAGGGCACCTACAAGGCCCTGGAGAAGTACGGGTCGGACCTCACCCAGGCCGCCCGGGACGGCAAGCTCGACCCGGTGATCGGCCGCGACCAGGAGATCCGCCGGGTGGTGCAGGTGCTCTCCCGGCGCACCAAGAACAACCCGGTGCTGATCGGCGAGCCCGGCGTCGGCAAGACCGCCGTCGTCGAGGGCCTGGCCCAGCGGATCGTCGCGGGCGACGTGCCGGAGTCGCTGCGCGGCAAGCGCCTGGTCTCGCTGGACCTGGCGGCGATGGTCGCGGGCGCGAAGTTCCGCGGCGAGTTCGAGGAGCGGCTGAAGGCCGTCCTGAACGACATCAAGGCGTCCGACGGCCAGGTGGTCACCTTCATCGACGAGCTGCACACCATGGTCGGCGCGGGCGCCGGCGGCGACTCCGCGATGGACGCGGGCAACATGCTCAAGCCGATGCTGGCCCGCGGCGAGCTGCGCATGGTCGGCGCCACCACGCTGGACGAGTACCGCGAGCGGATCGAGAAGGACCCGGCCCTGGAGCGCCGCTTCCAGCAGGTGATGGTCGGCGAGCCCAGCGTCGAGGACACCATCGCGATCCTGCGCGGCCTCAAGGGCCGCTACGAGGCGCACCACAAGGTGGAGATCACCGACGCCGCCCTGGTCGCCGCGGCGACGCTGTCCAACCGGTACATCACCGCCCGCTTCCTGCCCGACAAGGCGATCGACCTGGTCGACGAGGCCGCCTCCCGGCTGCGGATGGAGATCGACTCCTCCCCGGTGGAGATCGACGAGCTGCAGCGCTCCGTCGACCGGCTGCGGATGGAGGAGCTGGCGCTGGAGAAGGAGTCCGACCCGGCCTCGGTCGAGCGGCTCGGCAAGCTCCGGCGCGACCTCGCGGACAAGCAGGAGCAGCTGAGCACCCTCAACGCCCGCTGGGAGCAGGAGAAGAAGTCGCTCAACCGGGTCGGCGAGCTCAAGGAGCGCCTCGACGACCTGCGCGGCGCCCTGGACCGCGCCCAGCGCGACGGGGACTTCGAGCGCGCCTCCAAGCTGATGTACGCCGAGATCCCGGCCGCCGAGCGGGAGTTGACCGAGGCGCAGGACCGCGCGGCGGACGAGCCCAGCACCACCATGGTCAAGGAGCAGGTCGGCCCGGACGACGTGGCCGACGTGGTCGCGTCCTGGACGGGCATCCCGGCCGGCCGGCTGCTGGAGGGCGAGAGCGCCAAGCTGCTGCGGATGGAGGAGGAGCTCGGCCGCCGCCTGATCGGCCAGCACGAGGCCGTCCGCGCCGTCTCCGACGCGGTCCGCCGCACCCGCTCCGGCATCGCCGACCCGGACCGGCCGACCGGCTCGTTCCTGTTCCTCGGCCCGACCGGCGTCGGCAAGACCGAACTGGCCAAGGCCCTGGCGGACTTCCTCTTCGACGACGAGCGCGCCATGGTCCGGATCGACATGAGCGAGTACGGCGAGAAGCACTCGGTCTCCCGCCTGGTCGGCGCCCCGCCCGGGTACGTCGGCTACGAGGAGGGCGGCCAGCTCACCGAGGCGGTCCGCCGCCGCCCGTACAGCGTGGTCCTGCTGGACGAGGTGGAGAAGGCCCACCCCGAGGTCTTCGACGTGCTGCTCCAGGTGCTGGACGACGGCCGGCTCACCGACGGCCAGGGCCGCACGGTCGACTTCCGCAACGCGATCCTGATCCTCACCTCCAACCTCGGCTCCCAGTACCTGGTGGACCCGAACACGCCGGAGGAGGGGAAAAAGGAGCTGGTGCTGGAGACGGTCCGCAGGTCCTTCAAGCCGGAGTTCCTGAACCGGCTGGACGACATCGTGGTCTTCGACCCGCTGGGCACCGAGGAACTGAGCCGGATCGTCGACCTCCAGGTCGCCGCGCTCGCCCGCCGCCTGCACGAGCGCCGGCTCGTCCTGGACGTCACCCCGGCCGCCCGGGACTGGCTCTCGCTGACCGGCTACGACCCGGCGTACGGCGCCCGGCCGCTGCGCCGGCTGGTGCAGTCCGCGATCGGCGACCAGCTGGCCAAGGAGATCCTCTCCGGCCGGGTGCACGACGGCGAGACGGTCGTGGTCGACCACGACGGCATCTCGGACCGGCTGACGGTCGGGCCGCGCACCTCGCCGGCGGAGTGACCGCCCCCGGAGGGCCCCGGCGGTGAGGACGGCCGCCGGGGCCGGGCTCCGGGTCCGGCCGTTGTTGCGACCGCACCGCCGGGCGCGGCCCGACACGTGCTCCCACCTCCGGTTTCCCCGCAGCGGCCACCCGCTGCGGGGAAACCGTCACGCACCGGGGTGCACCCTGTGCCCAGGGCCCCGAATGAGGCAGGATGGAGGCAGGAAAGGCGGCCCCCCATCGGCAGCCGACCGTGCACCGTGAAAGGGACACCCCCGTGAGCATCGACCCGTCGTCCATCCCGTCCTTCGGCCTGCCGCAGCCGCCGCAGGGCGGCGGCCAGCCCGGTGGCGCTCCGGCCGGGCCGCCGCCGGTGATCGTCCCGGACCAGAACCTGGTGGCCCAGCTGCTCGACCAGATGCAGCTCAAGCACGTGGTGGACGAGGAGGGCGACCTCACCGCCCCCTGGGAGAACTTCCGCGTCTACTACATGTTCCGCGGCGACCAGAAGGAGCTGTTCGCGGTCCGCGCGTTCTACGACCGCCCGTTCCCGCTGGAGCAGAAGCCCGAGATCCTCGCGCTGATCGACGAGTGGAACCGCGAGACCCTGTGGCCCAAGGTCTACACCCACACCCACGACGACGGCGTGGTCCGGCTGATCGGTGAGTCCCAGATGATCGTCGGCAACGGCGTCAACCTGGAGTACTTCGTCGGCACCACCGCCAACTGGACGCAGGCCGCGGTCGGCTTCGAGCAGTGGATGGTCGAGCAGCTCGGCGACGGCAAGGCCGAGGACGGCGAGGCCGCCGCCGACGCCGAGGACGGCGACGAGGGCTGACCCCTCCCCCGCGATACCCGGACGGGCCCGCCCTGCGCGACGCGCAGGCAGCGGGCCCGTTCCGCGTTCCCCCGCCGACCGCGCCCCCGCCGGGGCGGGCCCTTGGCGTCCGCCGCCCGCCCCTGGATGATGGCCCCACCACCCTTCGCGAGGAGCCACCGATGAGCACGAGGCCACTGCTGAACCGCAGCCTGGCGGGCATGGGAACGACGATCTTCGCGGAGATGTCGGCCCTGGCCACCGCCACCGGCTCGATCAACCTCGGTCAGGGCTTCCCCGACACCGACGGGCCGGAGGCGGTCCGCGAGGCCGCCGTGCGGGCGCTGCGCGAGGGGCTCGGCAACCAGTACCCGCCGGGGCCGGGCGTCCCCGAGCTGCGCACCGCGATCGCCGAGCACCAGGAACGGTTCTACGGCCTGACGGTCGATCCGGACACCGAGGTGCTGGTCACCGCGGGCGCCACCGAGGCGATCGCCGCCGCGCTGCTGGCCCTGCTGGAGCCCGGCGACGAGGTGATCGCCTTCGAGCCGTTCTACGACTCGTACGCCGCCTGCATCGCGATGGCCGGCGCGAAGCGCGTCCCGCTCACCCTGCGCGCGCCGTCCTTCCGGCCCGACCTGGACGAGCTGCGCGCGCTGGTCACCCCGCGCACCCGGCTGCTGCTGGTCAACACCCCGCACAACCCGACCGGCACCGTCCTGACCCCCGAGGAACTCGCCGCCATCGCCGAACTCGCCGTCGAGCACGACCTGTTGGTCGTCACCGACGAGGTCTACGAGCACCTGGTCTTCACCGGCGCCCACCACCCGCTGGCCGCCCTGCCCGGCATGCGCGAGCGGACGGTGGCGATCTCCTCGGCCGGCAAGACCTTCTCCTTCACCGGCTGGAAGGTCGGCTGGGTCACCGGCGCCCCGGAGCTGGTGGCCGCCGTCCGCACCGCCAAGCAGTACCTGACCTACGTCAGCGCGGGCCCGTTCCAGTACGCCGTGGCCGAGGCGCTGCGGCTGCCCGACGACTACTACGCCGGCTTCCGCGCCGACCTGCACCGCAAGCGCGACCTGCTCACCGCGGGCCTCGGCGCCGCGGGCTTCCGGGTCTTCGAGCCGCAGGGCACGTACTTCGTCACCACCGACATCACCCCGCTCGGCGAGAAGGACGGCATCGAGTTCTGCCGCACCCTGCCCGGGCGCTGCGGCGTGGTGGCCATCCCCAACGCCGTCTTCTACGACGACGCCGAGGCGGGCCGGGCCCAGGTCCGCTTCGCCTTCTGCAAGCGGGACGAGGTCCTGCGGGAGGCCGTCGCCCGGCTGCGGCGGCTCTGAGGGCGCCCGCTAGCGGGGGGCCGGCGGCATCGCGTCGAAGCCGTCGAAGAGGTAGGCGTACACCTGGGCCAGGTAGGTGGTGAGGTCCTGCTGGTCGGGGAAGCGCACGTAGGTCAGCTGGTACCACCGGTCGACCGACAGCGGGCGGTTGCGCACGACGTGCAGCAGGCCGGCCCGGATCACCTCGCGGTAGTCCGGCCAGGCGGCGTCGAAGGTGTCGCGCAGCTCGCCGAGGTCGTCGACGGCCTCGACCCCGAGCGCCGCCGCGCAGAAGTGCACGAAGCGCCGGTCCACGCCCGGCACGTCGAGCCCGAGTTCGGCCAGCGGGACGGTGGTCGGGTCCAGGACGCCCCCCGGGTACGGGTAGACCGTGGTGTTCCACAGGTCGTCCTCCGCCGCCGGCCCGGCCGGGCCGGTGCCCTCGGCCGGGCGGTAGACGCCGTACAGCAGGCCGAGCGTCAGGAAGTCGGCGCGGACGTAGTTGACCTCCCCGTCGGGGCCGTAGGGCTCCCGCGGGTCGATGGCGAATGCCGTGGCCTTTCCCGCGCAGTTCAGGAAGGGGCCGTAAACGGCCTCGAACGGCAGGACCGGGGAGAGGTCGTGGGTCGCCAGGGCTGCCGCCCGGAGGGCGTCCTCGGCCTGGACCAGTGCCTCCTCGGAATCGAACCGGCTCGCCCACGGGCCGGTGCGGGGCGGCAGTTCTTCGCGGAACAGCATGGGGACGGGTCTCCTTCGTTCGGCCCAGCGGAAATCAGGGGGCGGGAGCGATCGGCGGTTCGACGCGATCGCCGTAGAAATACGCGTGGACGTCCGCGAGGAATCCGTAGAGCTCGTCCTCCGACTGGAACGAGTACCGGGAGAGGCTCCACCACTCCTTGACCGACGCGGGCCGCTGTTCCAGCAGGTACTCCAGGCTCGCGCGCAGCCGGACCGCGTACGGGCTGCCGTCGCGCGCCGCGTCGCGGTACATCTCGATGTCGTCGATCAGCTCCGGGTGGAAAGCGTTCTTGTAGAACTCCCGGAGCCGCTCGTCGTCGTGCCAACCGGGAATCTCCCAGGCCGTCCAACCCATAAGAATTCACCGCATTCCACTGGTGCCGCCAATCCGACGGGGCAGGATATCATATCCCCTGGTGCCGGGAGCGGTTGTGCTTGAACACCGGCTCCGGGAACATCGTGTGGAGTTTGTATCCGCCATTCCCGTCCGATTTGTATATCGCCTTTATCGTGGCGTCCTTGAAATTGACGTCCTTGTAGTTGATCGACCCGTCGTGACCGACCGGGTTGTCCGGGTCGATGTAGTACCCGCGGAACTTCCCGAGGTGCCCGCCCGGCCCCCACGCCTCGTGCGGGGAGAACTCGATGACGTGCGGCTCGGGGCGGCTGGGGTCGATCTTGGAGCGCGCGTAGTGGTCCGCGTAGACGAAGGACTCCTCGTCCTTGAAGGCCGTGGAGTAGCTGTCGCACTTGTGCTTGTGCGGGGCGCCGCGGTCGCCGTCGTAGTAGAGGTCGGGCGGGGACAGCCTGGTCTTGGCGTCCGGGCCGTGCAGCGGGTCGATCTTGTTGGTCGACTGGACGTAGCCGGTCGTCTTGTCCTTGGCGACGGTCTGCGCGTGCGCCGGGCCCTGCATGACGGGCGTCCCCAGCCGGTCCTTGAGCTGCTGGTCCGTCACCCGCAGGTGCCGGCCCACGCCGTGGCCCTGGCTCTCCAGGTCGTCCACCCGCTCGCCGATCCGGCGGTTGTAGAGCTGGCGGAGCCCCTTCTTGCCCGGTACGGACTGGCCGGGTTCGAGCTTGACCTTCTCCTTGGAGAGCGAGGTGCCCGCGTTCTTGAAGCTCTTCTGGACCGCCGCCTCGGCGTCGTCGAGGTTCTTCTTGGTGATCTCCAGGCCGTGGCCGATGGAGCGGTGGCCGCCGGCCATCGCCTTCGACATGTCGCCGATCATCGAGTCGATGACCGGGCGGACCGCCTTGTCGACGATCTGGCCCAGCTTGCCGCGCCCGAGGACCCGGCCCCGGGTCCTGGAGTCCAGGTCGCGCGAGTGCCGCTCGATCCGGTTGGCGTGCTCGTGGGCCCGCTTCGCGGCCTGCGCGAGCGCCTCCGGATCGGCCTTGAAACCCTTGCTCACTTGCCGCCTCCCACTCCGAGCGCCGCCTCGACCCCGTGGAACACCAGACCGGAGACCGCCTTCTCGATGGCCGCCTGGAAGGGCTCGACCGCCATCGAGACCAGCTGTCCGACGATGACGTCCTCGATCTCCTGGATGATCGCGTTCACGATCCGCTTGCCCGCCTCGACGATCGCCGCCTCCGCCGCCGCCGCTATCCCGAGGGTGGCGACCGCCGCCGCCGCTGCCGCCGCCATCTCGGCGGCCATCGCCACCAGTTGGGCGATCACCACGCCCTTGGCCACGATCACCGCCTCGGCCGCGACCTCCAGGGCCGTCGCCAGCACGCCGCAGCAGTCGATCAGCACGGTCATGTGCCCGGCCGAGGCCTGGCCCCAGCGGGTCAGCATGGCCTCGTAGCCCGCGCCCTCGTACGCGCCGCCGAGGTTCTTCAGCAGCACGTCCGTGTCGTCGT
The DNA here is from genome assembly GCF_053603035.1 of Kitasatospora sp. NPDC004272. Lineage (NCBI taxonomy): Bacteria > Bacillati > Actinomycetota > Actinomycetes > Kitasatosporales > Streptomycetaceae > Kitasatospora > Kitasatospora sp. NPDC004272. Next base: position 109,745 of record NZ_JBSGET010000001.1, read on the forward strand.
GGGACTCCGCCATTCCCTGGCCGAACTCCCGTACGTGCTGAGCCCATTCACGCAGCTCGTCCTCGTCCACATCAGGCCAGTTGAGCCCCATCAGGTCCATGATCCAGACGAGCTCCGACGGCAGGTCGATCGACAATGCCAACCCCCAAGTTCGAACAGGCACTTGTCATGCTCGCTGGCGCCAGAGTAGACGCGCAAGCCTCCGCTTCGGTTCCCGCCCTCCCGCCCGCCGGACGGGGGCCGTCGGGGGCGGGTGGCGCGGGCCTGGCGCTGGGGCGTGGAGCGTGCGCTACCGGCGCGCACGGCTTGCGATACCCGCGCGAAGGCGCACGGTGGGCAGAGTGCAACCCGGCACCGATCACACCCAGTCGGACACAGGCCCCAGAACGGTGAATGAGTGCCAAACATGGGTAAATCCCTGACGGACCCGGAGAATTCGTGCTTCTCTGCTGCTGAATCTCCAGCCGGAATCCTTCCTTCCACGGTCGGCCGCGCCCCGGATCGGACAGTCTCGAACAGCCTCACGGATGGGGCGGACTCCGGTCACTCCGGGGGCGCGCACGGAGCTGAAACGCGGAGCCGAGCATGCTCACCACCCTGCAGACCTCCTACACGGACACCCGCGCCGGCGACCTGGCCTGGCAGCTGGGCGGCGAGCCGCTGCCCGCGCTGGCCGTCCGCGACCTCAGACTCGACGACGCCCGCAGTGCCCCGGACGGCCTCCGGGGCACCCTCCAGCTGCGGCTGCTGGGCGCCTCGCACCAGGTGGTGCTGGCCGCCGGACCGGGCGACTGCCTGGAGACGGTGGCCTGCCTGCCGGGCCGCCGCACCCCGCTGCCCGCCCGGGTGGCGGAGCAGGTGGCCGGCTGGGAGTACGAGTTCGCGGCCCGGATCGAGGAGCTGCCGCCGCACGTGTTCGAGGCCCGGGCGCAGGAGCTGCTGGCCCTGGTCGAGGGGCACCCGCGGGCGCTGGCCGGGGTCTTCCCGGGCGACCCGAGCGCCTTCACCGCGCTGGTCGCGCACTGCGAGGACCGCCGGGTGCACTGGCGGACGTGGCACGCCTACCCGCAGGAGGGGCGGCTGGTCTGCACCCGGTCCTCGCTGTCGCTGCCCGCCGCCGTCCGCCACGAAACCCACCGCCCCGCCGGCGGGACGCGGGGCGCGGCCGACCGGGGCGCCCCCGCGCAGGTCGGATGGTGAGCGGACGTCAACCCGGCACCCCGGTCTGTCCCCCGGATGGGTGCAGCCATTCACCCGGGCTCTCGCCTAGCGTTCATTCATGATCAACCACCCGGTCGGACGGCCCGCGCAGCCGGGTCCGGACGCCACCGCGCCCCCGCCCGCGGCCGCCCCGCCGCCCTCCGCCCCCCGCGCCGCGGGCCCCGGCGGCGCGGTCCGGGCCGGCGGCGCCATACCGCTGGCCCTGGCCCCCCGTCCGGCCCGCGTGCTGGTCCTGCTGGCCGCGTTCGTCTGCGCGGCCTGCGGCCTGGTGTACGAACTCGAACTGGTCGCGCTCGGCGGCTACCTGCTGGGCGACTCGGTCACCCAGACCTCCGTGGTGCTGTCGGTGATGGTGTTCGCGATGGGCATCGGCTCACTGCTCGCCAAGGGCCTCACCCGCCGCCCGGCCACCTCCTTCGCGCTGGTCGAGTACGCGCTGTCGCTGACCGGCGGCCTGTCCGCGCTGGCCCTGTACTGCGGCTGGGCCTGGCTGCACCAGCCGCGCGCCACCCTGGTGGCGCTGATCGCCGCCACCGTGCTGATCGGCCTGCTGATCGGCGCGGAGATCCCGCTGCTGATGACGCTGATCCAGCGGATCCGCCGGGAGCACGCCGGGCGGGCCGTCGCCGACCTGTTCGCCGCCGACTACGTGGGCGCGCTGATCGGCGGCCTGGCCTTCCCGTTCGTGCTGCTGCCGACCCTCGGCCAGACCGCCGGGGCGCTGCTGACCGGCGCGGTGAACGCGGTGGCGGGCGCCGTGGTGGTGCTCTGGCTGTTCCGCGCCGAGCCCGGCCCGCGCACCCGGCTGCTGCTGTGGACCGGCTGCGGCCTGGTGCTGGCCCTGCTCGCGCTGGCCGCCGCCTGCACCGGCGCGATCGAGCGCGCCGCCCGGCACGCGCTGTACGGCGGCCCGATCCGGTTCGCCGCGCAGAGCCGCTACCAGGAGATCGTGCTGACCGGCGGCCCGGGGCCCGCCGCCGGGGCGCCCCGGGCGGACGACGCGCCCCGGGTGCCCGCGCAGCGCACCGCGCCGCCGCTGGAGCTGTTCCTGGACGGCCGGCTGGCGGTCTGCGGCCCCGGCGAGTACCGCGACCACGAGGCGCTGGTGCGCCCCGCGCTGGCCGACGGGCCGAGCGGGCGGGTGCTGGTGCTGGGCGGCGGCGACGGCCTGGCGCTGCGCGAGGTGCTGCGCCACCCGGCGGTGCGCGGCGTGCTGGTGGTCGAGCGGGACGCCGCGCTGCCCGCGCTGGCCCGCCGGGACGCCGCGTTCGCCGCGCTGACCGGGCACGCCTTCGACGACCCGCGGGTGCGGCTGGTCCAGGCCGAGCCGCTGGACTGGCTGCGCGGCTCCGAGGAGCGCTTCGACGTGATCGTCGCCGACCTGGACGGCGCCGCGGCGGGCGGCAAGTACCGCTCGCGCGAGTTCTTCGGGCTGGCCGCCCGGCGGCTGGCCCCGGCGGGCCGGCTGGCGACCCGGGGCGGCCTGCCGGACGGCGGGCTGTGGACGGCCGAGTCCGGCCTGGACGCGGCCGGCCTGGCGGCGGTGGCCTACCAGGGCGGTGCCCCGGCCGCGGCGGACTGCGGCTACCCGGGCCCGGCCCCGGCGTTCCTGCTGGCCGCCCGCACCGCCCCGGTGCTGGGCCTGGCACCGGACGTACCGGCCCCGCGCTCGCTGACCGTGCCCGCGCTGCGGGCCTCCGAGGCCCTGCTGACCGCCCGCCGCCCGTCCCCGCTGCCGCCGCCGCACACCCTGCTGGGGCCTTGAGGACGCCCGCCCGGGCGGCGGGAGCGGCGGGGCGACCCGCCCCCGGCCCGCACCGCACGGCGCGGCCCGGACCGGAGAGCCGTTCGCCCGGGTGGCAGGAGCCGTTCGCCCGGGTGGCGGGAGCCGGCGGCACGGGCCGTGAAAGCGCTTGTCCGACCGGGTAGTTCGGCCGGGGCGGCAGCGGGCGGGGACGGCCCGGCGCGGGGCCTGCTGCGCCCAATGGCGGGTTGGTCGTCCCGGCTTCGCGTGGAGGACTCGGCACGGCGGCGGGCGGTCGGTAGGCTCGCCGGTATGGAGCATGAGGTTGTCGTCCCGGTGCCCGCCGAGGTGGTCCGGGAGGCGCTGGTGGACCGCGAACTGGTGGCCCGCTGCGTCCCGGGGCTGAGCGCGGTCGCGTCGGCGTCCGCGCCCGCGGCGGCGGACAGCCGGCTCAGGATCCGGATCGCCGGGTCGACCATCACCTTCGCCGGCCGGCTGACGGTGGACACCTGGCGGGACGACGCGCTGGAGCTGCGGCTGAGCGGCGAGGAGATCCGCGGCGCGGCCCCGGTCGCCGCCGAGCTGCGGATCACCCTGGCCGAGCGCCCCGGCGAGACCGCGGTCCGCTTCAGCACCGGCCTGACCGCCTCCGGGCGGCTGGCCGGCTTCGACGAGGAGGCGCTGGAGTCGACCGGCCGCCGGCTGATCGACCGGGCGGTGGCGGCGCTGGTCGCCGAGCTGTCCGAGCCCGCCGACCACGACGGGGAGGACGACGCGGACGGCGGGGAGGACGAGGACGGCGACCCGGCGGACGGCGCGACCGTGGTCTTCCTGGACGACCGCGAGCGCGGCCAGGACCTCGACGACGACCTGTCCGACCTGATCTCCTTCGACGACGCGGACGACCTGCCCGCCCCGGTGCCCGCCGCCTCCCGCCCGGAGCCCGGCTACGAGCAGGAGGGCGCCCCGGTGCGGCGCAGCATCGTCGGCCGCTCCGCCGAGGAGGTCGACCACGCCCCGCCGCACGGCCGGTACGCGCCCGCCCCGCCCGCGCACAGCGCCCGGGCCCGGGCCGCCTCCCGCTGGGGCGGCGCGGAGCCGACGCGGCTGCCCGGCGCGCACGGCGAGCGCAGCGCGCTGCCGTGGATGATCGGCGGCGGGGTCGCGCTGATCGGCGGCGCGGTGGTGCTGGTCCGGGCCCTGCGGCGGCGCTGAGCCCCTCCGCGGCCCCCTAAACTGGCTGTCCATGAGCAACGACCGCGACGCCCTGCTGGCGCAGATCAAGGACAAGGCCGTCGTGCACGGCAAGGTCACCCTCTCCTCCGGCCGGGAGGCCGACTACTACGTGGACCTGCGCCGGATCACGCTGGACGCCGAGGCGGCGCCGCTGGTCGGCAAGGTGATGCTGGACGCGGCGGCGGACCTGGAGTTCGACGCGGTGGGCGGCCTGACCCTGGGCGCCGACCCGGTGGCCGCGGCGATGCTGCACGCGGCGGCGGCCCGCGGCCGCAAGCTGGACGCCTTCGTGGTCCGCAAGGCGGGCAAGGCGCACGGCCTGCAGCGCCGGATCGAGGGCCCGGACGTGAAGGGCCGCCGGGTGCTGGCGGTGGAGGACACCTCGACCACCGGCGGCTCGGTGCTGACCGCCGTGGAGGCGCTGCGCGAGGCGGGCGCCGAGGTGGTCGGCGTCGCGGTGATCGTGGAGCGCGGCGCGGCCCCGGCCATCGCCGAGGCGGGTCTGCCGTACGTCACCGCGTACACCCTGGACGACCTGGGCCTGTGAGCCGCTGAGCCGCTCCCCCGCGTTCCACGTGGAACGGCGCGCGGCGGGACGCGGCGGAACGGAACGGCAGCGGGCCCCGACCACCACCCGGTGGTCGGGGCCCGCTGCGCGTCGCGCTCAGTTCTTGCGGTGGCGTCCGCTGGAGACCGGCTCGCCCTCCTGGGCGGCGGTGCCGTCCGCGGCGGCGGCCTTCTTCTTCTTCCGCTCGCGGATCACCTCGACGAAGATCGGCGAGACCGAGATCAGGATGATCAGCGCCATGGCGGGCAGCAGGTACTTGTCGATCACCGGGGCGAGCTGGTCGCCGGTGAAGTAGCCGATCAGCAGCATGGTCTCGGTCCACAGCACCGCGCCCACGACGTTCCAGACGAAGAAGGTCTTGGCGGGCATCTGCAGGGTGCCGGCGACCGGGTTGAGGAAGGTCCGCACGATCGGGATGAAGCGGGCCATCACCACGGCCTTGGCCGGGCCGAACTTCTCGAAGTACTCCTCGGCCTTCGCCACGTACTCGGGCCGCAGGATCTTCGAGTTCGGCTTGTCGAACATCCGCGGGCCGACCTTCCGGCCCAGCAGGTGCCCGAGCTGGGCGCCGACGATCGCGCAGATCGGCGCGCCGATCAGCAGCAGGGCGATGTTCATCTGGGCGCCCGGACCGAGCACCTTGTCGGCGGCGCTGGAGGCGGCGACGCCGGCCAGGATGAGCAGCGAGTCACCGGGGAAGAAGAACCCGACCAGCAGGCCGGTCTCGGCGAAGATGATCGCCAGGATCCCGATGGCGCCGACGGATGCGACGAGCGATTTGGCGTCAAGGACGTTGACGGCGAGCTGGATGTGTTCCACGCGCGCAGGATAGCCCGTACTGCTTTGCGAAGCCTTAACCGCGGGTCCGGACCGTCCCGGCCGGGGCCGCCGGAGGAGCCGCCGTCCCAAGTGGCGGGCCGCTGGGTGTGTCCGGTGGGGGAGTCTGGGAGGATGGCCCAGGTGTCCGGCCCGCGGTCGAGCTGCCACCCTCTCTCGCTCGCACCGCACCGATGTCGTGAACCACAGGCGTATCGAGCCTTCGGACAGCGTCGTCCGATCGCCCCACACCGACAGGAGCGGATCCGCATGCCCATCGCAACTCCCGAGGCCTACAACGAGATGCTCGACCGGGCCAAGGCAGGCAAGTTCGCCTACCCGGCCATCAACGTCACCTCGACGCAGACCCTGCACGCCGCGCTGCGCGGCTTCGCCGAGGCCGAGAGCGACGGCATCGTCCAGATCTCCACGGGTGGTGCGGAGTTCCTGGGCGGCCAGCACAACAAGGACATGGTGACCGGCGCGGTCGCGCTGGCCGAGTTCGCGCACATCGTCGCGGCCAAGTACGACATCACCGTGGCGCTGCACACCGACCACTGCCCGAAGGACAAGCTGGACGGCTACGTCCGCCCGCTGATCGCGGTCTCCGCCGAGCGCGTGGCCCGCGGCGAGAACCCGCTGTTCCAGTCGCACATGTGGGACGGCTCGGCCGAGACCCTGGCCGACAACCTGGCCATCGGCCAGGAGCTGCTGGCCCAGGCCGCCGCCGCCAAGATCATCCTTGAGGTCGAGATCACCCCGACCGGCGGCGAGGAGGACGGCGTCACCCACGAGATCAACGACGAGCTGTACACCACCGTCGCCGACGCGGTCCGCACCGCCGAGGCGCTCGGCCTGGGCGAGAAGGGCCGCTACCTGCTGGCCGCCTCGTTCGGCAACGTGCACGGCGTCTACAAGCCGGGCAACGTCGTGCTGCGTCCGGAGCTGCTCGCCGACCTGCAGGCCGAGATCGGCAAGAAGTACGGCAAGCAGGACCCGTTCGACTTCGTCTTCCACGGCGGCTCCGGCTCCACCGAGCAGGAGATCCTGACCGCGCTGGAGAACGGCGTCGTCAAGATGAACCTCGACACCGACACCCAGTACGCCTTCACCCGCCCCGTCGTGGACCACGTGTTCCGCAACTACGACGGCGTGCTGAAGGTCGACGGCGAGGTCGGCAAGAAGAACACCTACGACCCGCGCACCTGGGGCAAGCTGGCCGAGGCCGGCATGGCCCACCGCGTCACCGAGGCCGCGCAGCAGCTGCGCTCGGCCGGCAAGCGCATGAAGTAAGGCGCCACCGCGCACGGTGCCCCCGCCCCCGGCCCGTCCGGGCGCGGGGGCACCGTCGTGTCCGGGCCCGGTCACCGGGGCGCGGTCGGGTGGCAGACTGCACATCATGGAGATGCACAAGAACCTGCTCGACGGTCCCGAACCGACCCTCCTGCCCGAGGAGGAGCAGCCGTACCGGATGCTCGCCGAGGAGTCCGCCTCGCCGACCCAGGTGGCGGCCGAGTACCCGTCCTTCTGCCTGGCCTGGGCGATGCTCGCGGACGACGCCTTCACCGCCGGGCGGACGGTGGAGTCCTACGCGTACGCCCGCACCGGCTACCACCGCGGCCTGGACGCGCTGCGCCGCAACGGCTGGAAGGGTCACGGCCCGGTGCCGTGGGAGCACCGCGGCAACCGCGGCTTCCTGCGCTGCCTGGCGGCGCTGGCCCGGGCCGCCGGGGCGATCAAGGAGACCGAGGAGGAGACCCGCTGCTGGCAGTTCCTGAAGGACAGCAGCGCCGAGGCCTACACCGTGCTCCGGCAGGAGCACTGAGACCGGCCCCCGACCGATCCGACGGGCCGTCCCCCGCTGCGGGGGGCGGCCCGTCGCCGTTCGCGGGGCCGGTCAGAGCATCGGGTAGGAGTCCAGGTAGGCCGCCCAGAACCGCGCCCCGGCGCGGAACGGCAGCTCGTCCCAGGCGGTGGTGTCCTCGCGGATGATCTCCTCGACGTCGGCCCAGTCGTGGGGCGTCGGCCGCTCCTCGGGGGTCGGGCGCTCGGCGGCGATCTTGTACACCAGGTAGCTGAGCGAGGAGACGTCCCGGTGGGCCAGCTCGTACTCCACGTCGGAGTCCGGGTCCGCGACCCAGATCGTGCCGTCGCCCAGGCGCACGAAGACGTCCGCCTGGTAGAGCTCGCCGAGCGGCTGGAGCCGGCCGTGCGGGGTGTCGACCGGCGCCGGGTCGGCGTCCTCGACGAAGGCCGTCGGGGGGCTGGCCGGGTCCCGCTCGGCCAGGGCGGCCAGGATCCGGAACAGCCCGTCCGAGTACGGGACGCCGGTGGTGGCGGCGAACCGCGCCCCGGCCCCGTCGTCCGGCCAGATCCGGGCGGCGGCGTCCGGCCGCAGTCGCAGCATCCCGCCCGCCGGGACCTCCTCGGCGACGGCCCTCCAGTCGATCGGCACCAGCACGTGCGTGCTCCCCCCTCGCTCCGGTTCCTCTTCAGGCCGGTGCACCGGCCCTGCGGCCGGGTGCGTCGGGACCCGCACCGGATCACGCCCGGTCGGGCCGGTCGGCCCGTTCCACGTGGAACCGCCCCCTTCCTACCAGTCGGCGGGTAGGTTCCGGGAAGGCCCGGACCCGGACCCGGCCGCGGACGTTCGAAAGGCTGCGCCCCGATGGCACCACAGGTGACGTACGAGCTGCTCAGGTCGGTGTTCGCCGCGAACGAGGTCCTCCGGTTCCCCGGGGCGAGCCTCCCGGCCTCCCTCGTGCACGCCCCGACCCGGACCTACCTCGGCACCGTCGGGCTCCCGGCCGTCGGCAACTGGCTCTTCCTGCCGCCGGTGTGGAACGCGGACAAGCCGCTGTCGACCGTCGGGGAGGTCGACCCGTACCTGGACGACATGGTCGGCCTGCCGACCGGCGCCCCGGACTGGACGGTGGTCGGCCAGGTCGCGGACGACCTGTTGGCGGTGGACGGCGAGTCCGGCCGGCTGTGGTTCTTCCCCGGCGGCGAGGACGAGATCGTGCCGTCCTTCGACCGGATCGACACCCTCGGCCTGTTCCTGTACGTCCTGCAGCGGGAGCGGACCGCGCTCCACGGCCCCGAGGACGGCGCGGACGACGGGCTCGACCCGCACGCGGAGATCGACCGCGTCCGCGCGGAACTGCGCGCGATCGACCCCGCCGCCTTCGCCGACCCCGAGGGCACCTGGGCCCGCCTGCTCCAGGGCTTCCGGGACGAGTGGACCGACTTCTCGGCCGAAGAGCCCGCGCCGCCGGGCGACGGCGCGCTCCAGGACCCTCCGCACCTGCGCTGACCGCCCTCCCAGGCCCGCCCTCCCAAGCTGCCCTCCCCGACCGATCGGCCCGACCGCTCGGCCCGCCGACCGTCCGCGTCCGCACCGATAGGCTCTCCGCATGACCGCAGAACTCTCCCGGCGCCTGCTCGACCGCTTCGGCCCCGGCGGCCTGCGCCGCGTCCCGGCGGCGGACCTCGCGACGGCCGACCTCCCCGCCGAGGCGGCCCGGCTGCTCGCGGACTGCGGCCTGCCCGTCCAGGTCGGCCCGTACTTCACCACCTCGGCGGCCGACGCCCTGCCGCTGGCCGCCTTCGCCGCGCAGCGGGGGCTGCCCGCGCCGACCGGCGGCGAGGACCGCTGGGCCCGGCTGGGCACCGACCGCGGCGCCGAGCTGTGCGTCGACCCGTCCGGCCGGGTGTGGGCGGTCTTCGTCGCCTTCCGGGAGCGCCCGCTGCTGGTCAGCACCAGCCTCGCCGCCTTCCTCGACTCGCTGGCCGAACTCGACGACGCACTGCGCCGGTTGGCCGCCGCCGAGCGGCCGCAGGAGGTCTTCGAGCTGTTCGGCGCGGTCGAGAGCCGACTGCGCGGCACCGACCTGCGGGCCTTCGAGAGCGACGAGAACTGGTGGCCCCGGGTGCTGGAGGACGTCCGGCACACCCGCGGCGTGCCCGGGTACGCCGCGTTCAAGGTCCGCGACGGGCAGGGCGGCGAGCAGGTCCTCACCGCCGACGGCTCGCTCGCCCTGCACCCCGAAGAGGCCCTCTGGTACCGGCTGGCCGGCGGCGGCGCGCGTCCCGAGGACGTCCTGGAGGTCTACACCGAGCTGCAGTCCTGCTTCATGCCCGGCCACTACTGCAGCGTGTGGATGGGCCGGACCTTCCCGCAGGCCGAGTTCACCCACAGCTTCGACTACGGCGACACCGCCGCCGAGCGCGAGGCCGGCATCCGCGAACTCGCCGAGGCACTGACCGCCCGCAACGGCTGATCCCCGCCACGGCCGCCCCTCCCCCACCGCCGGTGCGCCGGGCGGGGAGTCGCTCGGCCAGGTGCCGGCCCGCCTCGCAGCCGGTGTCCACGGCTGGGACCGCTGGTCGGAGCGGTCTCCGGGCCGTCGGCCCATCCGTTCCGGGTCCGGATCGGGGGGTCCGGGAACCATGCGGGGCCATACCGCGTATGTTCACGGTGCGGCCCCGTTCGAACGGACGTGCCCGCCCGCCCCGCCACCGTCCCGAGGGAAGTCCAGATGCGCGCAGCCTCCCGGACCGGCCGCAGCCGCTCCGTCCGCCGCCGTCGGCTGGCCGTCACCGTGGGCTGCACCGCGCTGGTCGCGGCCCTCGGCACCGCCGGGCTGCTCGCCCTGAACCACGACGCCCCACGGACGCCCGACAGCGAATCGACCAGCCAGGCCCGGGCCGTCCCGGCACTGACCGAACCGACCGCGGCCTCCCCCACCACGTCCGCCTCCCCCTCCCCCACTGCCTCGGCCGAGCCGCCCGCCGCCCAGCCCTCCGCTCAGCCCTCCGGCCGGCCCTCCGCCAGTTCGCCGGAGATCGTCGTCCACGGCAGCGGCAGCTTCACCACCGCCACCGCCAACGGCGCCCGGGTCGGCACCGGCAGCGTGCTGCGCCGCTACCGGGTGGAGGTCGAGAACGGCATCGGCATCGACCCGAACACCGCCGCGGCCGTCGTCCAGGGCGTGCTGTCCGACCCGCGCGGCTGGACCGCCGACAAGCGCGACAGCTTCCAGCTGGTCTCCTCCGGCAGCTACGACTTCACCGTCAAGATCGCCTCCCCCGACACCACGGACGCGATCTGCGCCACCGACGGCCTCGACACCCAGGGCGAGGTGAACTGCGACGTCGGCAAGCAGGTGATGGTCAACTCCAAGCGCTGGCTGACCGGTTCGCCCCAGTTCGACGGCTCCCTGGACGACTACCGGGCGCTGATCATCAACCACGAGGTCGGCCACCGGATCGGCCACGGCCACGAGACCTGCCCCGGCCCCGGCAAGCCCGCCCCGGCGATGATGCAGCAGATCTACGGCCTCAAGGGCTGCGTGGCCAACGCCTGGCCCTACGACGCCAACGGGAGCTACCTGAGCGGCCCGTCCGTCCAATGACGCCCCTGCCGTCATCGGGCGTCCGCCCCGTCACCCGCGCCGAACTCGAAGCCGCCTACGGCGCCGACGGCCTGCGCCGCGTCGCCCCCGCCGACCTGCCCGTCTGCGTCACCGACCCCGGCGCGCGCACCGTCCTCACCGACATCGGCCTGCCCACCACCCCCAACGCCTTCCTCACCAACCACCAGGAACCGGTCCTGCTGACGGAGCGGGTCGACGACCCCGCCACCCACTGGCCCGACCTGCCGGACGGCGCCGCCGCCATGGTGGTGATCGGCGAGTGGGGCCCGCTGTTCGCCCTCGACGGCCGCACCGGCGAGGTGTACGCCGTCCCCTTCCTCTCCCGCGCCGCCACCACCTTCGCCGGCCGCCCCGCCCACCGCGACCTGCACTCCTTCCTGCGCTGCCAACTCGCCTTCGGCGCACCGGAACTGAACCTGCTCGGCGACCTGATGGACCCGGACACCGCCGACTGGTGCCGCGCCCACGTCCCCGGCTTCGCCGACCTCTTCCCCGTCGAGGAACTGGACGAGGACGGCTGGCCGATCGAAGAGGACCCCGCCCCCGACGCCCCCGCCCCGGACCCGGTCGACCCCGAGCTGTACGACCCGGACACCGTCATCGCCCGGCTCTCCGACAAACTCCGGCAGATCGAACCCGACCTGCTGCACCACCCCGCCTGGGAGTCGATCCTGTGGCACTTCCGCCACGGCTACTGACCCCGACCAGTCGGCCGGTCGCCCGGAACCACTCAACTCCCGTGAGGAGTAGCTGTCTTGTGGTGGACTTCGCTCCAGACGAGTTCGCGGGCGGTGCCGTTGTTCCGGGAGGGCGGCGAGTAGCGGTGGCCCCAGCGGTCGCCCAGGGCGAGGGCCTTGAGCACCGCCATGTGGTCCTCGGGGCTGGGTGAGCCGTCCTCGGGGCGGAAGATGCGCAGCTCAACCCGGTAGCCGTCCGGGATGACGGTCAGCCGGGCTTCCCCGCCGCCGGCCTCGGCGAGCTGCTCGGCGATCTCCCAGGCACGTTGCCGCAACACGTCACCGCTCACGAGGCCACCCCCAGCGCAGAGCGGCTCTCAACGCCCAGCTCCGGGGCCACGAGCCGGACGGGAGCGGGGAACTCACCGCGCAGCACCGCCAGTTCGAGCAGCGCCTCGGCCAGCCGCTGCGCCCAGGGCAGTCCGACGCACCCCAGCGCGAGACCGGCCAGCTCCGGCGGGACGTCGTCGCGGTAGACCGGCGAGAGGCCGGCCGGCGGGTCCAACCTGGCCGCCAGGAAAGCCCGTTCCAGCGAGTCGGCGGCTTTTTCGGAGTCGGTGAACCCGCCACGCAGGAACTGCCGCAGGACGTCGACGGCCACCAACGGTTGTCCGGTGTACAGCACTTGGATTCCTTTCTCGGTGCGTTCAGGCCACTTCGGCCACGGCGGCGCAACGCGGGCAGGCGCAGGCCGGCCAGCTCAGCGCCGAGACCAGCGGCAGGGTCTCTTCTTCGTCCGAGGAGCAGGAGGAGACCTGCACCCGGGCCCCGTCGGACCGCACCCGGTAGACCCGGATGGTCAACCTGGCTTTCCGACTTGCACATTGGTGATCGGACATGGCGATGAACCTCGCGAATGACTGTGCGGAGGAGGGAACGGTCGGGGCGTTCACGCCCCCCTGTGGTGGGGCGTGGCCGAGCGCACGCCGAGGAAACGCTCCCGCGCGCCGGTCACCTTCCGCTTCTTTTTGCGTTCTGTGTGTCACAAGCATCGGCAAGAAGGGCTACGCTCACCAGGGCTTGACCGTTGACCATTCCGGACTGTCGAAGGGGAGCAACAGTGGAAACTGGCAACGAAGTTGATGTGGTGTCATCTCCCGCTCTGCGATTCGGCCGGGAACTCGCCAGGTCAAGGGCGGCCCGGGGTTGGTCGCAGGTCAGGCTCTCCAAGCAGATGGGCTACAGCAACGGCTACATCTCGCTCATCGAACGAGGTAAGCGGGCACTGACTTTTACATTCGCTGTAAAGGCCGACGAGGTGTTCGGCACGGGCTCGCGGTTCCAGGAACTCTGGCGACTCTATTCGAACGCGAGTCTGGTGGAAGGATTCACCGAGTACGTCGAAGCCGAAGCGAGGTGCCGGGTACTCCGCACTTTCGAGTTGGGCATCGTCCCTGGACAACTCCAGACGCCCGCCTATGCTTCGGCGCTGGCAATGGCCGCGGTGCAACGCGGCGACATCACCGAGGCGCAGGCAGAGGCCCGAGTCTCCTTCCTGATGAATCGCCAACAGATCTTCCAGCGCCCCACCGCGCCCCTCGTGCACGCCGTGCTGGACGAGGGCTGCATCCGCCGTGTCGTGGGCGGACCCAAGGTCATGGCGGAGCAGCTCGCCCACCTCGAAGCCATGGCGGCGAGCCCTCGCGTCGTGCTGCAGATCGCCCCGTTCTCGCTAGGCGAGTGGGCCCCGTTCAGGATGTCAGTGGTCCTGCTGACCCTGCCGGACCAGTCGATGATCGGCTACGCAGAGTCCCTGGCCCGAGGGTATGTTGAGCGCAGTCGGGAGACGGTCGCGTCCTGGTCCAAGCGCTACGATCGGCTTCTGGTGGAGTCCGCCTCGACGGCCCCTTCACTAGCCATGCTCCGAACTGCTCGGAAGGAACTCTCATGACCCTCATCGACCTGCCCCACGCTCGGTGGGTGAAGAGCAGCCACAGCTCCGACGGCGGTAACTGCGTCGAGTTCGCCCCCGAGTTCACCGCCACCCACGGCCTCGTCCCGGTCCGCGACTCCAAGGACCCCCAGGGCCCCACCCTGCTGTTCAGCACGGCCGGCTTCGCCGCCTTCGTCGCTGCGGCCAGGTCCGGCCAGTTCGGCGAGATCTGACCCACTGCCAGTAGTAACAACAGGGCCCCGCAGCCGAGCAGTTGAGCGCGCGGGGCTTCTTCATGCCCAAAACCGGGAAACCCCGCTCCGACAGCTCCACTCCGGAACTACGATCAGCCCCCGGACGGCCCCGCCACGGAAGGAACGCCCATGCCCCGCCCCGACCTGTCCGAAGCCCGCTGGGTGAAGAGCAGCCACAGCACCGACGGCGGCAACTGCGTCGAGTGGGCCCCCGCCGCCCACCCCGGCACCGTCCCCGTCCGCGACTCCAAGGACCCGCACGGCCCCGCCCTGCTGTTCACCACCAGCAGTTTCGCCGCCTTCATCGCCGCCCTCAACGCCGGTTCTTTCCAAGCGAACTGACCCTAAGGAATCCTGGGCACGACGTCCGCCGCGCCCCTGCCGCCGCTCGTGCCCGTCACCCGCGCCGAGCTCGATGCCGGACTGACCAACGGCCCGGGCAGGGAAAGCGTCCTGGACGGACTCCGCCACGGAAGCTGACACCGGGCCGCCCAGGACATCCGGAGACCGCCGCGAACCAACCCCGGCCCAGCACACGCCGGGGTGTGCCGGGCCGTGCGGCGTCCGAGGTCTGCCGTCCTCCGGGAGCCGGCCGAGCGGGCGTGGTGCTCAGCCCAGCACCGGCAGGTAGCCGGACAGGTCGCTGCGTTCGCCGCTGGCGGTGAGCACGGTGTCCAGCGCGTCGGACCAGGCGAGGCGGCCGGTGGCGAGGCGGATCCAGGTGAGCGGGTCGGTCTCCACCACGCTGGGCGGGGTGCCGCGGGTGTGCCGGGGGCCTTCGACGGCCTGCACCACGGCGTACGGCGGGATGCGCAACTCGACCGCTCCGCCCGGTACTTGGACGGCGAAGGCATCGGCGAGCAGCCGGGCGGTGGAGGCCAGCGCGAACTTGTCGTGCGGGAAGGCGTCGATGTCGAGCGCGGCGGCCAGGTCGTCGGCGTGCACCACGGTCTCGACCAGCCGGGTGACCAGGAAGTCGGCCAGCGGCATCGGGCCGAACCGCATCGGGATGATCCGGCCGGGCTCGCGGCCCGCGTCGCTGTCCAGGGCCTTCCACAACTCGCCGATCTGCCGGTCGAGTTCGCCGGAGACCTGGGCGGCGTCGCCGGCGAACTGCTCGGCGACCAGCTCGACGGCGGTGGAGTTGATGGCGGCGGCCGCGGTGCGGGTCTGCGAGGCCCAGTACAGCGGGGTGATCGGGGCCTGCGGCGGCAGCGGGTCGTGCAGGTGCAGCGGCACCCAGCTGGCCACCATGCCGAGGTGGGCGACGAGTTCGCGCACCCGCCACTCCCCCAGCCGGGTGGGCAAGGTCAGTCGGTCGTCGTCCAGGGCGCGGACGGCGGCGGCGATCGCGTCGAGCTGCCCGGTGAGTGCGTCGCGCACCTTCACCGGGTCGTAGGTTCGGGGCTTCACGGTGGGCATGCCCGCAGCGTACAAAACGCCGGCGGGCGGCCGGGCCGAATACTTCCGGTCCGACCGCCCGCAGGTTGACGCGCCGTCAGCGCGGAACGTCAGGCGAGCAGCGCCTCGATGACGCCGGTGTGGGCGTCGCGCAGCTCGGCCAGGGTGACGGTGAACTGGCCCTGGACCTCCAGCGCCTCGCCGTCCACCACGCCGATCCGGGCCACGGGCAGGCCGCGGGCGCCGCACATGTCGTTGAACCGGAGCTCCTCGCTGCGCGGGACGGCCACCACGGCACGACCGGCGGACTCGGAGAACAGGAACACGAACGGGTCGATGCCCTCGGGGACGACCACGCGGGCGCCCTTGCCGCCCTTGAGGCAGCTCTCCACCAGGGCCTGCGCGAGGCCGCCGTCGGAGAGGTCGTGCGCGGCGTCGACCATGCCGTCGCGGGAGGCGGCGATCAGGATCTCGCCGAGCAGCCGCTCGCGCTCCAGGTCGACCTTGGGCGGCAGGCCGCCGAGGTGGTTGTGCACGACCTGCGACCAGGCGGAGCCGCCCAGTTCGTCGGCGGTGTCGCCGAGCAGGTAGAGCAGCTGGCCCTCTTCGGCGAAGCCGACCGGGGTGCGCCGGGTGACGTCGTCGATGACGCCGAGCACCGCGACCACGGGGGTCGGGTGGATGGCGACGTCGCCGGTCTGGTTGTACAGCGAGACGTTGCCGCCGGTGACCGGGGTGCCGAGCACCTGGCAGGCGTCGGCCAGGCCGCGGGTGGCCTCGGCGAACTGCCACATCACGTCCGGGTCCTCGGGGGAGCCGAAGTTGAGGCAGTCGGAGACCGCGAGCGGCTTGGCGCCGCCGGCCGCGACGTTCCGGTACGCCTCGGCCAGGGCCAGCTGGGCGCCGGTGTACGGGTCCAGCTTGGCGTAGCGGCCGTTGCCGTCGGTGGCGACCGAGACGCCGAGGTTGGTCTCCTCGTCGATCCGGATCATGCCGGAGTCCTCGGGGGTGGCGAGCACCGTGTTGCCCAGCACGTAGCGGTCGTACTGGTCGGTGATCCACGCCTTGGACGCCTGGTTCGGCGAGCCGGCGACCTTGAGCAGCGCGTCCTTCAGCTCGGCGCCGTTGCTCGGGCGGGCGAGCCGCTCGGCGGTCGGGGCGTCGGCCTGCAGGGCGTCCTGCCAGGACGGGCGGGCGAACGGGCGGTGGTAGGTCGGGCCCTCGTGGGCGACGGTGCGCGGCGGCACGTCGACGACCAGTTCACCGTGCCAGAAGATCTCCAGGCGCTCGCCGTCGGTCACCTCGCCGATGACGGTGGCGATGACGTCCCACTTCTCGCAGATCTCCAGGAAGCGGTCGACCTTGCCGGGCTCGACGATCGCGCACATGCGCTCCTGCGACTCGCTCATGAGGATCTCCTCAGGAGAGAGCGTGTGGTCGCGCAGCGGGACGGTGTCCAGCTCGATCCGCATGCCGCCGGTGCCGGCCGAGGCCAGCTCCGAGGTGGCGCAGGACAGGCCGGCGCCGCCGAGGTCCTGGATGCCCGCGACGAGGTCTTCCTTGAAGATCTCCAGGGTGCACTCGATGAGGAGCTTCTCCTGGAACGGGTCGCCGACCTGGACGGCGGGGCGCTTGGCCGGGCCGGTCGCGTCGAAGGTCTCCGAGGCGAGCACCGAGACGCCGCCGATGCCGTCGCCGCCGGTGCGGGCCCCGTACAGGATGACCTTGTTGCCGGGGCCGGACGCCTGCGCGAGGTGGATGTCCTCGTGCTTCATCACGCCCACGCAGAGCGCGTTGACCAGCGGGTTGCCCTGGTAGCAGGAGTCGAAGACGACCTCGCCGCCGATGTTCGGCAGGCCCAGGCAGTTGCCGTAGCCGCCGATGCCCGCGACGATCCCGGGCAGCACGCGCCGGGTGTCCGGGTGGTCGGCCGCGCCGAAGCGCAGCGGGTCCATCACGGCGACCGGGCGGGCGCCCATCGCCAGGATGTCGCGGACGATGCCGCCGATGCCGGTGGCCGCGCCCTGGTAGGGCTCGATGTACGACGGGTGGTTGTGCGACTCGACCTTGAAGGTGACCGCGTAGCCCTGGCCGACGTCGACGACGCCGGCGTTCTCGCCGATGCCGACGAGCATCGCGTCGTTCTCCGGGGCCTTCTCGCCGAACTGCTTGAGGTGGACCTTGGAGCTCTTGTACGAGCAGTGCTCCGACCACATCACCGAGTACATCGCGAGTTCGGCGCCGGTGGGACGGCGGCCGAGGATCTCGCGGATCCGCGCGTACTCGTCCTCCTTGAGGCCGAGTTCGGCCCAGGGCTGGGCGGCTTCCGGGGTCTGCTCGGCGTTCTTTACCGTGTCGAGGCTCATCAGGCGTTCACCAGCTGCTTCAGGACGGAAGTGAAGAAGCCCAGGCCCTCGGTGGTCGGACCGGTGAGCGGCTCCACGGCG
Organism: Kitasatospora sp. NPDC004272; assembly: GCF_053603035.1. Taxonomy (NCBI): domain Bacteria; kingdom Bacillati; phylum Actinomycetota; class Actinomycetes; order Kitasatosporales; family Streptomycetaceae; genus Kitasatospora; species Kitasatospora sp. NPDC004272. The sequence goes on from NZ_JBSGET010000001.1 coordinate 127,477, forward strand.
TGCTCCGGGTGCGGCATCAGGCCGACGACATTGCCGGCCGCGTTGGTGATGCCGGCGATGTCGCGGTACGAACCGTTCGGGTTCAGATCGAGGTACCGGGCCACCACGCGGCCCTCCGCCTCCAGTTCGTCGAGGACGTGCTCGTCGGCGACGAACCGGCCCTCGCCGTTCTTCAGCGGAACGACGATTTCCTGGTCGGCCGAGTAATCCCGGGTCCAGGCGGTGGAGGCGTTCTCGATGCGGAGCTTCTGGTCGCGGCAGATGAAGTGCAGCGAGTCGTTCCGGGTGAGCGCGCCGGGCAGCAGGTGCGATTCGCACAGCACCTGGAAGCCGTTGCAGATACCGAGGACCGGCATTCCGAGCCCGGCCTGCTCGATGATGGTGTCCATGACCGGCGAGAAGCGGGAGATGGCCCCGCAGCGCAGATAGTCGCCGTAGGAGAATCCGCCGGGCAGGACGACCGCGTCGACCTGGTGGAGATCCTTGTCACGGTGCCAGAGGGCCACCGGCTCGGCGCCGGCCAGGCGGACCGCGCGCTGGGCGTCGCGGTCGTCGAGGGAACCGGGGAAAGTGACGACGCCGACACGGGTGGTCACTTGCCCTCCTCCTCGATGCGGACGGTGAAGTCCTCGATCACGGTGTTGGCGAGGAAGGTCTCGGCGGCCTCGCGGATGCGGGCGAGCGCGGCGTCGTCGACCGGCCCCTCCAGCTCCAGCTCGAAACGCTTGCCCTGGCGGACGTCGGCGATCCCGGCGAACCCGAGACGGGGCAGTGCACGCTGCACCGCCTGGCCCTGGGGGTCGAGGATCTCCGGCTTGAGCATGACGTCGACTACGACGCGTGCCACTGGCACTCCCGGTGGTGATTGCGTGAAGGCGGGGGAACTCCAGACTACCTGGGGTGCGGGGCCTCCTTGCGGGCCACCAGCGGTAACGCGCGTAGACCCACACCCCTTACGCCCCAAGGGCCGCAGACCCCCGACAACCCTCCCGCGCATCCGATTTCGCCGCTTTAATCCCGTCTGCAACGGGAGGCTATCCGGACGGGTAACGGCCCGGGTAACGACCCGGGTAACCCCGCGCGGGGGAAGCCGGTGAATATCCCGAAAAAAGGAATCCCCAACTCTACGATTTCACCGGTCATCGGGTGCAGAATAGGGCGACCGGCAGCCGAGCGCGCCGCATCTCGGCGTGGGCTCCCCTGTCCGCCGGCGGATGCCGCGGACCCGGCCCAACGGACCGGCGGGGCATCCGAGACCCCCGACGGCCGAATTGCCCGAGAGGATTGACACCCATGGCTCAGCGTGTAGTGGTCACGCTCTCCGACGATCTGGACGGCGGCACCGCCGCGGAAACCGTTCACTTCGGTGTGGACGGGAAGTCGTACGAGATCGACCTGTCCGCGGACAACGCGGAAAAGCTCCGGGAGGCCCTCGCCCCGTTCGTCGCCGCCGGCCGCCGGCAGAGCCGCAGCGGAAAGTCCTTCCGCCGCACCGCCCTCACCCCGGACCCGGCCGCCGTCCGCAAGTGGGCGCAGTCCAACGGGCACGAGCTGCCCGCCCGGGGCCGCATCCCGAAGCACGTGTACGAGGCGTTCGCCGAGGAGAACTGACCGTCGCCACGGGCCCGTTGCGGGCCCGCCGCCCTTCCCCGGCCGCGCCGCCGGGGAAGGGTGGGGCGAGCAGGCCGATTGATGTTGTAGAGTAATTCTCGTCGCCGCAACCGGGGGAACCCGAGCGGGGCGGCCGGCACCCCGGTGCCGTGCGGACGTGGCTCAGTTGGTAGAGCATCACCTTGCCAAGGTGAGGGTCGCGAGTTCGAATCTCGTCGTCCGCTCGCAGTCAGCGTGAACAGACTGGTGCAGTACAACTCCATAACCTGCGGACGTGGCTCAGTTGGTAGAGCATCACCTTGCCAAGGTGAGGGTCGCGAGTTCGAATCTCGTCGTCCGCTCCAGTTCCGAAGGCCCCCCTCCACCGAGGGGGGCCTTCGGCGTTCCGGCGCGCTGCCGCACGGGCACCGATGACATTTGTCACCGCCCACCCGTGCGGACGCACCGGTGACCGGTGCGGGACCGCACTACTGGCGGGCCCCGGCCGCCGGGAGGCTGGAGCCATGACCGACACCAGCCGTCCCCGCCCCGCCGTCGAGGCCCGCGGGCTGCACCGCCGCTACGGGCCGCCCGGCCCGGGCGGCTTCGAGGCCGTCCGCGGGCTCGACCTCGGCGTCGCCCCCGGCGAGCTGTTCGCCCTGCTCGGCACCAACGGCGCGGGCAAGACCTCCACCCTGGAGGTGCTGGAGGGCCTGGCCGCGCCCGGCGCCGGCGAGGTCCGGGTGCTCGGCCTCGACCCGCTCCGGGACCGGGCCGCGCTCCGCCCGCGGATCGGCATCATGCTCCAGGAGGGCGGGTTCCCGGGCGAGTTGACCCTCGCCGAGACCGGCCGCTGCTGGGCCGGTCTGACCACCGGCGCCCGGGCCGTCGACGAGGCGCTCGACCTGGTCGGCCTGCTGCCCCGGCGCGCGGTGCGGGTCAAGCAGCTGTCCGGCGGCGAGCGCCGCCGGCTCGACCTGGCGATGGCGCTGCTCGGCCGCCCCGAGGTGCTGTTCCTGGACGAGCCCTCCACCGGCCTGGACCCGGAGGCCCGGGCCTCGGTCTGGCGGCTGATCCGCGACCTGCGGGCGGCCGGCACCACGGTGGTGCTCACCACGCACTACCTGGAGGAGGCCGAGGAACTGGCCGACCGGCTGGCGATCATGCACCACGGCCGGGTGGTCACCGGCGGCACCGTGGCCGAGGTGCTGGCCGCGCACCCCGCCCGGATCGGCTTCGAACTGCCCGAGCGCACCGGCGCGAACGCCGCGCTCGAACTGCCCGCACTGCCCGGCACCAGCACCGAACTGGACGGCCGCCGGGTGCTGCTGCGCACCCCCGACCTGCAGGGCACCCTCACCGAGCTGCTCGGCTGGGCCGCCCGGCACCGGGTCGAACTGGCCCGGCTGGACGCCCGCAGCGCCTCGCTGGAGGAAGCCTTCCTGGCGATCGCCGCGGCCGGATCGACCGGCGGCGCCCCGGCCGCCCCGGCCGCCGGCCCCGCCCCGACAGGGATCGGACGTGCCGCATGAGCACCACCGCCACCGCCCCCGCCCGCACCGCGCTCTCCCGGCTGGTGGCCCTCGGCCGGGCCGAGACCGTGCTGCTGCGCCGCAACCGCACCGCCGTGTTCCTGGCCCTGGTGCTGCCGTTCGTGCTGGTCGGCTCGCTCCGCTCGGTCCTGCGGGCCGCCGCCGAACGCACCCCCGGCATGGACGTGAACGGCAGCCTCGTCACCAGCTCGACGGGCATCGTCCTGCTGGTCGTCGTCTACACCAACCTGACCACCGCCTACACCGCCCGCCGCAACGACCTGGTGCTGAAGCGGCTGCGCACCGGCGAGGCCGCCGACGCCGAGATCCTGCTCGGCACCGCCTTCCCCTCGATCGCGCTGGCGCTGCTCCAGTGCCTGCTCCTCGCCGTCGGCGGCGCCGCCCTGCTCGACCTGCGCGCCCCCGCGAACCCGCTGCTGGTGCTGGCCGGACTGGCGCTGTCCGCCCTGCTGCTGACCGCCCTGGCCGCCCTGTCCAGCGCGGTGACCAAGTCCGTCGAGACGGCCGGCATCACCACCCTGCCGCTGATGCTGGCCGCCCAGTTCGGCTCCGGCCTGATGATCCCGCTGGAGTCCATGCCGGACACCGTGGCGAACCTCTGCCGCCTGCTCCCGACCACGCCCGCGTTCCAGCTGCTGCACATCGGCTGGCTCGGCACCGACGGCACCGGCCCGTCGGAGGGCTTCGCCGAGACGTGGGGCCCGGCCGCGCTGCCGCTGCTGCTGGCCGCGGCCTGGGCGGGCGCGGCGGCCTGGGCGGCCCGCCGCTGGTTCCGCTGGGAACCGCGGCACTAGATTCGTCCGACGACCACCCCGGAACGACGGAGGGCCGCACCGTGCGGATCAGCAGGATCAGCAGGCCGCGACCGGTCCGCCGCTGGCGGGCGCTGTCCAAGCCGCAGCGCACCGAGCTGTACGTGCGCTGGTCGCTGTACGCGGTGGCGCTGGTGCAGCCGGTGGTGACGCTCGGCGTGGTGGCCGGGAGCTTCGGCCACGACGGGGTGACCGGGGCCGAGTCGGCGGTGGCCGTGGCCGGCTCGCTGGCGGCGGCGGCGCTGAACGGGGCGCTGGTCCGCGTCGGCATGGCCGCCTACCTGGGGCGGCGGCCCCGCCCGTACGCCTGGGTGGCCGTGACGGGCGCGGTCTCGGCGGCCGTCTCGGTGGCGGAGCTGCTGCTCGGGCCGCCGGTGGAGGCGGAGGGCGCGTCGTTCCCGCTGACGGTCTCGATCCTGACGATGACCTTCTGGATCGCCGCCACCGCGGTCGCCCTGTCGACCCTGGAGACGGCCGTGGCCGCCGTGGCGGGCCTGCTGCTGGTCGCGCTGCCGCTGCTGCTGACGGGCGCTCCGCCCGGGTTCGTGGCCGGGCTGCTGACCGGCTGCCTGCTCGGGTCGTCGATCGCCGCCTGCACCGCCCGCGGCTCGGCCTGGACCGCCAAGGTGGTCTGGGAGCTGGACGCCGCCCGGGAGGCGCAGGCCCGCCTCGCGGTCGCCGAGGAGCGGCTGCGCTTCTCCCGGGACCTGCACGACGTGCTGGGCCGCAACCTGGCCACCATCGCGCTGAAAAGCGAACTGGCCGTGCAGCTGGCGCGCCGCGGGCGCCCGGAGGCGGTGGACCAGATGACCGAGGTGCAGCGGATCGCCCAGGACTCGCAGCGCGAGGTGCGCGAGGTGGTGCGCGGCTACCGCACCGTCGAGCTGCACACCGAACTGTCGGGCGCCGCTTCGGTGTTGCGGGCCGCGAACGTCGACTGCCGCACCGAACTGTCCGGCGCGGACGGCCTGCCCGCCGCGGCGCAGTCGGTGCTCGGCTGGGTGGTGCGGGAGGCGGCCACCAACGTGCTGCGGCACTCGGAGGCCGCGAACTGCCTGTTCCGGCTGCGGGTCTCGGGCGGCACCGCGCTGCTGGAGGTGGAGAACGACGGCGTCCCGGCCGTGCCGCCGCCGCGCGCGGAGGGCGCGGGCAGCGGCCTGCGCGGCCTGGGCGAACGGCTGGCCGCGCACGGCGGCACCCTGGAGACGACCGGCAGCGGGCCCGGGCGGTTCCGACTGACCGCCGAACTACCGATCGAGACTGTGGAGTTCGAGAAATGACCGACCGGGTGCGGGTGCTGCTCGCGGACGACGAGCACCTGATCCGCGGCGCCCTGGCGGCGCTGCTGGCGCTGGAGGACGACCTGACGGTGGTGGCCGAGGCGGCCTCCGGCCCGGAGGCGCTGGCGATGGCCGCCGCGCACCGCCCGGACGTCGCGGTGCTGGACCTGCAGATGCCGGGCCTGGACGGCCTGGAGGTGGCGGCCGAGCTGCGCCACCGGCTGCCGGAGTGCCGGGTGATGATCGTGACCGGGCACGGCCGTCCGGGCTACCTGAAGCGGGCCCTGGAGGTCGGGGTGCGCGGCTTCCTGCCGAAGACGGTCTCCGCCTCCGACCTGGCCGGGATCATCCGCACCGTCCGGGCCGGCGGCCGCTACGTGGACCCGGAGCTGGCCGCGGAGGCGATCAGCGCGGGCGACTCCCCGCTGACCCCGCGCGAGACGGACGTGCTGGAGCTGGCCGCGGACGGCTCCCCGGTCGCCGAGATCGCCGAGCGGGCCGCGCTCTCGCCGGGCACGGTCCGCAACTACCTGTCCTCGGCAGCGGGCAAGCTGGGCGCGGAGAACCGCCACGCGGCGGTCCGGATCGCCCGCGAGCACGGCTGGCTGTGAGGCGCGCCCCACAGCCGGCCGGGCGGGGGCGTCACTTCCAGGGCAGCCCGGTGAGCTTCTCGTACGCGTCGATGTAGCGCTGCCGGGTGTGCGCGACCACCTCGTCGGGCAGCCGCGGCGGCGGGTTCTCGCTCTTGCGGTCCCAGCCGGAGGCGGACGAGGTCAGCCAGTCGCGGATGATCTGCTTGTCGAAGGACGGCTGGTCGTGGCCGGGCTCCCACGCGTCGGCGGGCCAGAAGCGCGAGGAGTCGGGGGTGAGCACCTCGTCGCCGATGACCAGTTCGCCGTCCAGCAGGCCGAACTCGAACTTGGTGTCGGCCAGGATCAGGCCGCGCTCGCGGGCGATGTCCCGGGCCCGGGAGTACACCGCGAGGGTGGTCTGCCGCAGGGTGGCGGCGAGTTCGGCGCCGACCCGGCGGGCGGTCTCCTCGTACGGGACGTTCTCGTCGTGCTCGCCGACCTCGGCCTTGAGCGCCGGGGTGTAGATCGGGCCGGGCAGTTCGGAGCCGTTGTCCAGGCCCTCGGGCAGCGCGACGCCGCACACCGTGCGGGAGACCCGGTACTCCTCCAGGCCGGAGCCGGCCAGGTAGCCGCGGGCCACGCACTCCACCGGCACCATGTCGAGGCTGCGGCAGACCAGGGTGCGCCCGGCCCAGTCGGCGGGGGCGCCGGCCGGCAGCTCGGTGGAGACCACGTGGTTGGGGACGATGTCGGCGATCCGCTCGAACCACCACAGCGAGAGCTGGGTGAGGACGCGGCCCTTGTCCGGGATCTCGTTGGGCAGCACCCAGTCGTACGCGGACGTCCGGTCGCTGGCCACCATCACCAGGTTGCCGTCGGCGTCCCGGTAGAGGTCGCGCACCTTGCCGGTGTGCAGGTGGACCAGGCCGGGCACCTGGACCGGCTCGGGCTTGGTGACGAATCCGCTCACGGTCAGTCAGTCCTCACAGCTGGGGGGCTCTGCGACCGAGTCTTTCACGCCCGCCCGGTCAGGAGCCGGTGCGCCCCTCCTTGCACAGGTGGTCCAGCAGGTTGGCGGTGGCGCGCTGGATCCGCTCGTCGGTGTGTCCGGGCCGGTCCAGCGCGGGCGACCAGGCGAACGTCCCGGCGGCGAACACGTACGCGCCGCTGGGCGCCCGGTACAGCGAGGTCTCCTGGTGGGTGGCCCGCCCGGCCGCGTCCCGGTACGGGGAGTGCGCGAGCAGCACCCGTTCGGTGTGCGCGGGCAGTTGGACCTTCGGGTAGTAGCGGTCGGCCTCCCCCGCGACCAGGCCGGGCAGTTCGTCGCCGTCCGCCAGCCCGGTGCCCTGCCACAGCCAGTGCCCGGTGTTGCGGGCCACCAGCGGCACCGGCGCGGGCACGCTGCCCGCGTACTGGACGCCCAGCAGGTGCTGCTCGGGCTCCCCGGCGTCCCGCCACAGCGCGGAGGCGGTGCCCGGCACCCCGGCGGCGGGGTGGTCGGCGGCGACCCGCTGGCGCTTGCGGCAGTTCAGCAGCCGGGACGGTTCGCCGTCCGGGCCGGCCGACAGCTCGACCCGCCAGTAGACGCTGTTGGCGGAGAGGAACACCAGCGAGGTGCCGCCGTCCCGGGCCCGCTCGGCGGCCCGCCGCATCGGCTCCGACCAGTACTCGTCGTGCCCGGGGAAGACCAGCGCCTTGTAGCGGGAGGCGTCCACCAGCCCGGCGTGCAGGTCGGTCGCGGTGGCGTAGCCGAGGTCGTAGCCGTAGCGCTCGGCCCAGCGGATGAAGTCGTAGGCGTGCCCGACGTGCAGCGGCAGCCCGGCCCCGGCGTGCGGCCGGTCGAAGGAGACCGTGACGGCCGCCTCGTCCTCCCGGACCAGGCGCCCGGCCGCGTCCCAGGCGTGGTAGAGGCTGGCGCCGTGGCGCCCGTCCTCGGGGAACAGGTTGTACGCCTGCCAGGTCACGTCCGGCAGCACCAGCAGCAGGTCGGCCGGGTCGAAGTCCCGGACGGTGAACGGGATGTGGCTGCGGTGGCCGCCGTCGGCGGTGGTCAGCACGGCCACGTACGCGCCCAGGCGCCAGTCCGCCGGGACCTGCAACCGCCAGGACTGCCACCAGTGGTGGCAGGAGACGGTGCGGTCGGCGACCATCGGCGCGGGCTGGGCCAGGCCGGCGATCAGCGGGCTGGAGTACACCTGCCGGGCGCCGTCCCCGCCGTCGTGGCCGATCCGGTAGACGTCGACCTGGAACTCCTGCGGCGGGTTGACCGTCACCCGGAAGTCCACCGCGCCGCCGGGCCGGGCCACGCCCGCCGAGGCGAACCCCTTGATCTGCCGGCGCACGTCGTCCGCGTTGCGCGGGCCGCTGACCGCCGGACGCGGCCGGGCCGGGCCGTCGACCGGCCGCTGCCCGGGGGCGTCCACGCTCACGTACCAGGGGACCACGCCCTCGCCGTCCGCCAGGTAGTGGTCCGGGCTGCGCAGCCACGGCAGCGGCCCCTGCCCGAACGGGTCGGACACCCCGTGCGCCAACGTGCCGGACTCCCACCGGCGGTTGGACTCCGTCCCCACACGCCCCTCCCCACCCCTTCGCCCATCCACCGAGGGTTGGCATTTGCCATGCGGATGTGCGTGCGGACCAGCACACCACAGTTGGACGGCGAAGCGTCACCCCACCGTAGCAATTGGTACGGATGAAACCGGGTTTCCCTGGACAGTCCGAAAGCGTCCCGGTTCAGCCCGAAAGGCGCACCGGGCGCTCCACCCTGATCCCGGCCCGCTCCAGCCACCCGCGCAGCGGGCCGTCCTGCCCGTCCTCGACCGCCATCGCCACCGCGGGGGCCAACTCCGCCCGGGGGGCGGACGGGCAGAGCAGCACCGGACCGTCCAGCCAGTCCAGGCCGGGGGCGGCGGTGCCCGCGTCCACCGCGGCGCAGCAGACGGTGGCGGTGAGGTGCTCGACCAGCAGGTCGCGGCCGCTGCGCACGGGGGGCAGCGGGGGCGCGACCTGGGCGGCGCGCGCCACCTGCCCGGCCAGGGCGGCGGCCAGCTCCTCGGCCTCGCCCGCGGCCAGCCGGGCCAGCAGCCGGTCCAGCGCCGGGCCGGTGTGCGGGCGGTCGTCGCCGAGCGCGGCCTGCAGGGCGGCGGCCTGGGCGCGCCAGCCCCGGTCGACCACCCGCAGCGGGTAGTCCTCCCAGTCGAGCGGCTGCCAGCCCTCGGCCGGTTCCTCGTGCAGCAGCTCGGCGGCCAGCCGGGAGACCCGGGTGTCGACCAGGCCGGGCTCCTCCAGCAGGTCGCAGGCGGGGCGGTCGCCGAGCCGGTTCTCGTAGCCGTCGGCGAGCCGGTCGCGGCGGGAGAGCTCGGTGAGCGCGGAGACCACGCCGGCGTTCAGGTGCGCGGGGTGCAGGCCGAGCCGCCAGGCGGGCAGCGCGACCCGGGTGAGGAGGCGGTCCCAGCCCGCGTAGGCCAGGCCGACCTGGGCCTGGGCGGCGATCCGCGGCCCGTAGTCGACCGCCCTGGCCTGCTCGGAGGACCAGGCGGCGACGGCGTGCTCCAGCTCGGCGGAGTGCTCGCGGCAGGCGCCCAGCAGCCGCCGGTCGACCAGGCCGACCAGGGCGGCCGGGCCGCGCCGGCGCTCGCCCAGCGAGGCGTCCAGGGTGCGCACCCAGCGGCGGGCGGCGGCGATCTCCGGGTCGGCGGCCGCGGCGCCGCCGGCCACCACCGGGGCGAGCAGGGCGCACAGCTCGCCGGCCCGCATCCACCACAGGAAGGGGGAGCCGATCACCAGCACCGGCGCGGCCGGCGCCGACCGGCCGCCGCGCCGGTGCGGCTCCTCCAGCCAGCTGTCGCAGTCCGGGGTGAGCGCGATCGCGGCGGGCGCCGGGACGTCGAGGCGCTCGGCGAGCTCCTCGATCATCCGGTACAGCTCGGGCGCGTCGGTGCGCTCCAGCGGCACCGCGGGGGTGACCGGGGGCACGGCCAGCCGGTGCGCCCGGCCGACCAGCGCGGCCAGGGCCAGGGTCAGCGCGGCGACCGCGCCGACCGCCCAGCGGATGCCGTCCCAGAGCGGGGCGTCCGGCGCCCCGGGGGCGCCTATGTGCCCGGTGAACCGCCCGGCCAGCAGCACCACCGCGCAGGCGGCGGGCAGCGCGGCGGCGGCCACGGCCCGTCCGCGCAGACGCAGGACGGCCTGGGCTCGTGCGCGTGCGGTGTCCACTGCAGCCATCGCCGCGGCACCCCCTTCGCAGCCGACTCGACTCGATCAATTCCGGTACGGGAAGCGGCGGATGCCGAACCCGGTGGTACGACTCGCGTGGCGCTCTCCTGCCAGTCTCGACGCCGCGGTGCGGGCGGGTGTTCCGGAACTCCGGCGATTCCACCCGTCCTGGTGACACCGCGGCGGGGCGCGCCACCGCTCCCAGCATCCCCCCGGCGCGCCGGGGCGACGAGCCGCGTCCGCGCCCGGGCCCCCGCTCCGGCGCGATGCAGCGCACCCTAAGGCCCCCGCTCGCGCCCCGTCAGCAGGATGACCAGCCCATCACCCGAAGGGCTGGTTTTCCGGCCCCGCCGCTGACGTCCGCGACCTCGGGAAACGCCGCGGGGCGCTGCGTCCGGACGGGTCGGTCCGGGCACAGCGCCCCGCGGCGGGCGTCTGCTAGTGGGCTGCCGCAGCGGCCTGGGCCGCGATGTCGGTGCGGTGCTGGCCGCCCTTGAAGGAGATCTTCGCGACGCCCGCGTACGCCTTCTCCCGGGCCTCGGCGAGGTCCGCGCCGACGGCGGTGACGGACAGCACCCGGCCGCCCGCGGTCAGCACCTCGCCGTCCGGGCCGGACTTCGTCCCGGCGTGCAGCACGAAGGCGGTGCCGTCGGCCTCCGCCGCGTCCAGGCCCTCGATCGGGTCGCCGGTGCGCGGGTCGGCCGGGTAGCCCTCGGAGGCCATCACCACGGTCACCGCGGCCTCGTCGGACCAGCGCAGCGGCTCCAGCCCGCCCAGCGTGCCGTCGGCGGCGGCCAGCAGCACCCCGGCCAGCGGGGTGCGCAGCCGGGCCAGCACGACCTGGGTCTCCGGGTCGCCGAAGCGGGCGTTGAACTCGATCACCCGGGTGCCGCGCGAGGTCAGCGCCAGGCCCGCGTACAGCAGGCCGGAGAACGGGGTGCCGCGGTGGCGCAGCTCGTCCACGGTCGGCTGCAGGACGCTCTCCAGCACCTCCGCGACCAGGCCCTCGGGGGCCCAGGGCAGCGGCGAGTAGGCGCCCATGCCGCCGGTGTTCGGGCCCTCGTCGCCGTCCAGCGCGCGCTTGAAGTCCTGCGCGGGGACGAGCGGGAGCACCGTGGTGCCGTCGGTGATCGCGAACAGCGACACCTCGGGGCCGTCCAGGTACTCCTCGATGACCACCCGGCCGCACGCCACGGCGTGCTCCAGCGCGGCGGCCCGGTCCGAGGTCACCACGACGCCCTTGCCGGCGGCCAGGCCGTCGTCCTTGACCACGTACGGGGCGCCGAACGCGTCCAGCGCCTCGGCGGCCTCCTGCTCGGTGGTGCAGACGTAGGAACGCGCGGTGGGGACGCCGGCCGCGGCCATCACGTCCTTGGCGAACGCCTTGGAGCCCTCCAGCTGGGCGGCCTCCTTGCCGGGGCCGAAGACCGGGATGCCGGCCGCGCGCAGCGGTTCGGCGACGCCGGCCACCAGCGGGGCCTCCGGGCCGACCACCACCAGGTCGGCGCCCAGCTCCCGGGCGAGCGCGGTGACCGCGGCGCCGTCCAGCTGGTCGACCGGGTGCAGGGTGGCCACCCGCGCGATCCCGGCGTTGCCCGGGGCGCAGTGCAGCTCGCTGACGGCGGGATCTTGGGACAGTGAGCGGCACAGGGCGTGTTCGCGGGCGCCGGTTCCGATGACGAGGACCTTCACGCCTGCCAAGCCTAGTCGGTGGCCGGTTCCGCGCCGTCGGCGGCTCCGGAGCAAGCTCCAACGCCCGGCGGCGGCGGCCCGGCGCTTTTCGTAGGAAGCCACAGGGATCTCGCCGAGCAGCCGCGCCGTCACACCGGCGATCCCCGCCGCCCTCGCTCGGACGGGTGAAATCCGGCCACCCGCCGCAACCCTCCCACCTCGGCTTCCGGAGGTGAAATCACATAACGATCACTGCGGAAGCGCCCCCACGGTAAGCCATTTGGCGGTAAGAAGTGCTGTTGGACCAGGACCCGGCCGCACCGCCGGGCACGGCACCATGGGCGGCTGCGACCCGCGCTCGGCGCCACGGGTCCGCACCGCCGTGCCACGAACCGCCAGTTCCACGAAGCCGACGGCCCGACCCCCCGGGACGACCGGCCTCCGTACCGTCAGTCCCGGTGCCCGCCGGGCCTCCGCAGTCACCCCGCCACAGGGAGCGCCACAGGTGAGCCAGCCGGAAATGCAGCCCGAGGAGAGCCCCTGGGGCAAAGAGGTCGCCGACGACGACCAGTCCGTCCCGGGCGCCGGCGGACGGACCCCGACCCGCCGCCGCGCCGACCTGAGCGCGCGCCAGTTCCCGCTCGGCGACTGGGGCGAGCCCGCCGAACGGCTGGAGGAGCTCTACCGCTGGTCGGAGGAGCGCGCCGTGGAGGCGATCGACTGGTACCGCCGGGACCGGGTCTGGAAGCGGCGCTGGGCCCGCCTGCTGCGGTTCTCCGCCGCGGTCTTCACGGTCGGCGGCGTCACCGCCCCGCTGGTCTCGCTGACCGACCGGCTCCCGCACGCCATGGAGTGGGGCTACACCGGGCTCGCGCTGGCCGCCGCCTCGCTGATCGCCGACCGCGCCTTCGGGCTCACCTCCGGCTGGATGCGCGACGTCTCCACCTCGCAGGCCCTCCAGCGCCGGCTGGAGGCGTTCCAGTTCGACTGGGCCTCCGAGTGCGTCCGGGAGGTGCTCGGCCCCACCGAGGGCACCGCGGGCGAGGCCGCCGAGCGCTGCCTGGGCGTGCTGCGCCGGTTCTGCGAGGACGTCTCCGACATGGTCCGCACCGAGACCTCCGAGTGGATGCTGGAGTTCCGCGCGGGCATGAGCCAGCTCCCCACCCAGGCCCCCGGCTCCTGGGGCGGCCGCAACGAGGGCGGCTCCGGCGCCCAGGTCCGCGTGCTCCCCCCGCCGGGCACCCGCCCCACCATGCCCCGCCAGCGTCCCCCGGAGGGACCCCTGCGCTGAACCGGAGCCGGAACGCGCGCACCGGGGGCGCGTCCCGGTCCGCGCCCTACGCGAAGACGATCATCGAGCCCTGGGTGACGCTGCGGGTGGCCGCCGTGTAGAGCCCCGACCAGGCGTGGCGCTCCCGCGCGTAGGGGTGGAAGTCGTCGATCGGCGGCCCGAAGGGCTGCTCCAGCCGGGTGGGCCCCAGCGGGCGGGTGGGGGCCGGGGGGTCGAGCGGGTCGATGCCCAACAGCGGTGCGACCGCCTGGAGTTCGCGCAGCAGCCCGTACGAGGAGCCCAACGGGCCGCCCGCGGCCAGCAGTTCATCGGCGACCAGCGGGATCTGGAAGTCCACCGGCAGGTACGCCCCGGCGTGGTCGAAGTGCCAGACCAGGTGCGACTGTTCGGCGGTGGTCTCGAACATCTCCAGCAGCTGCTCGTAGTCGCTGCCGAGCGCGTCCACCGGCGTCACCTCGAACCCGGTGAGCCCCAGCAGGTAGGCGCGGCGCAGGAAGTGCAGCGAGTCGTAGTCGAACGCGGCTATCGCCTCGACGTCCCCGGAGAAGCCCGGCACGTACGGGTGGACCGGGACGGGCGGCAGCCCGTGCTGGGCGAGCACCGCGTCGTAGCGGTCGAGGTCCTCGCGGAACGGGTTCTCGGGGCTGTGGGAGAGCACGTCCACGAGCGGGACGAGCCAGAGGTCGCAGGCCATGGGCCGGCTCGTCCTCTCTGGTGGCGGGGCAACGGGCCCCAACCCTACCGGCCCGCGGCGGGCTCGCCGCTGCCCGGTCGGAACGGCCGGGCGAACCGCCCGGGCGGCACGAAGCGCGGCATCGGGACCCGGCCCAACCCGACGGCGCCGGCGACCGGTTGGGGGACGATCGCGGGCGGCCGGGCCACCGTCACGGCGGGGGCCGGAGGGCCGATCGGCTCGCGCAGCAGCCGGAGCACCGCGATGCCCTCCAGCGGGTGGCCGAGCCGCCGGGCGAGCAGTTCGACGGTGAACAGGTTGTAGTCGTTGACGACCCGGTGCGCCCCGCGCCGGTCCCGGGCCTCGATCCGGTCGACCAGCTCGCCGTGCCGTTCCCAGCAGACGCCGGACAGGTCGCCGCCGGCGGCCCGCAGGTGCGGGGCGGCGAACATCCAGGACTGGACCCGCAGCCAGCCGAGGTAGTCGGCGATCCGCTCGTTGCACAGCAGCGCGGCGACCTCGTGCCAGAACCGCAGGTCGCAGCCGACCAGGACGTCCAGCTGCCCGGCCCGGGCGGCCCTGGTCGCGGCGTCGGCCCGGCGGCGCAGCGAGGACAGCCGGGACCAGTCGTAGCGGTGCGTCCGGCCGGTCAGGTGGCGCAGCGCGTTGTCGGTGAGCAGGGTGCGGGCCTCGAAGATCTCCAGGAAGTCGTCCCAGGTGAACTCGGGCACGGTGAAGCCGCGGTGGGGTTCGCTGACCAGGAGGCCCTGGGCGGCGAGGTCGACCATCGCCTCGCGGGCGGGGGTCGCGGAGACGCCGTAGATGTCGGCGATCTCCTTGACGGTGAAGTTGCGCCCGGCCGGGAGGCGACCGGCCATCATCTCGTCCCGCAGGGCCTCGGCGATCTGTTCGCGGAGGCTGTTGCGCCGGATCAGGGCGCGCCCGCCTCCGTCTCCCGCAGCGGTCATGGCCGCCCCCTCTCCGTGCCGCGCCCTCACGCGGCCGGGACCCGGCTCACAAAACGCGCACAGAGTACCCCGGAATGGTCAATCCGGACCAAGGGCACGGAAAAATTCCGTCCCGGCCCCGTCCCGGCCCCGTCCCGCCCCGGCCTCGCCCCGCCGCCGGTGCGGCCGCCGCCGGGTCAGCGCTGCACGGGCGCGGGGATCCCGAGCAGCCGGTCCCGGTGCACCGGGAACTCGGCGCGGCACTTGGCGACCTCGGCCGGGTCGAAGTCGACGGTGAGCACCTGCTCGTCCGGCCCGGCCTCGGCCAGCACCCGGCCCCAGGGGTCGACCGCGATGCTGCCCCCGGCCTGCTCGACCCCGCCGTGGGTGCCGGCGGTGTTGCAGGCCAGGACGAGGGCCTGCTCCTCGACGGCGCGGGCGCGGGCCAGCAGGTTCCAGTGCTCGGCCCGGCGGGCGGGCCAGGCGGCCGGGACGACCAGCAGTTCGGCGCCGCCGTCCAGCAGGGCCCGGAACAGCTCGGGGAAGCGCAGGTCGTAGCAGGTGGCCAGGCCCAGCACGGCGAAGCCCGCGTCGACGGTGACGATCTCCTGCCCGGCGCCCATCGCGACCGCCTCGCCGCGGTCGAAGCCGAAGCGGTGGATCTTGCGGTAGGTGCGCACCAGTTCGCCGTCGGGGGCGAACAGCAGCGAGGTGTTGTAGATCGGGCCGTCCGGGTCGCGCTCGACGATCGAACCGGCGTGCAGCCAGCAGCCCGCGGCCTTCGCGGCGGCGGACATCGCCTCCGCGGTGGGCCCGTCCAGCGGTTCGGCGCCGGACGCCCAGGCGTCGTACGCGAAGCCGCCGACCGGCCACAGCTCGGGCAGCACCACCAGGTCGGCGCCGTCCTGGGCGCGGACCAGCGCCGCGGCCCTGGCCCGCCGCTCGGCGGGCGGCTCGGCGTCCGACACGGCGAGTTGGATCAATGAAGCGCGCACAGTACCACCGTCCACGGCAAGAGTCCTACGATCGTCACCCGAAAGCGCTGCCCTGCTCTCACCCGGCAGCGTAACGTGCCGTATGCGCGTCCGTGCGAGGTCTCGGCAGCCCGGGCGACGTGGGACGACGCAAGCCGACGGAGGGGCCGGAGATACCCGTGACGGACAACCAGACCGTGCAGGCGTACACCGACGCGTGGACGCAGTCGATCGAGTCCATATCCGAGCTGCTCGCCCCGCTGCCGACCGACGCCTGGAACCGGGCCACCGAGTGCCCGGGCTGGTCGGTGCGGGACGTGGTCTCGCACATCATCGGCGTCGAGTCCGAGCTGCTCGGCGACCCGCGGCCGATCCACGCCCTGCCGCGCGACCTGCGGCACGTGACGAACGAGTTCACCCGGTACATGGAGCTCCCGGTCGACAAGCGCCGCTGCTGGACGCCGGTGGAGGTCACCAGCGAGCTGGAGTACACGGTGATCCGGCGCTCCCGGGCGCTGCGCAACGCCAAGCACGCGCCGACCGACCCGGTGCGCTGGCCGGCCGGCCCGCTGGCCCGGGACGTGCCGTACGCGACGCTGCTGCGGCTGCGCGCCTTCGACGTCTGGGTGCACGAGCAGGACCTGCGGCGCGCGCTGCAGACGCCGGGCAACCTGGACTCCCCGGCCGCCGTGGTGACCAGGGACCTGCTGATCGACTCGCTGCCCAAGCAGGTCGCCAAGCAGGCGGGCGCGCCGATCGGCAGCACGGTGGCCTTCGACGTCGCGGGCGCGCTGCCGTTCCACCGCACCGTGCGGGTCGGCCCGGACGGCCGGGGCAGCGTGGACGATTCGGTGGTGCTGGCCCCCGAGGTGCGGCTGTCGATGGACTGGCAGACCTTCGTCCGGCTGTGCTGCGGCCGGGTCCGCCCGGAGACCGCGCTGGTCAACGTGATCGGCGACCAGGAGCTCGGCGGCCGGGTGCTCGCCCACCTGGTGAGCACCCCCTGACGTCCGCCTACCGGCCGAGCCGGCGACGCAGCCGCAGGATCATCGCCGTCCCGAGCAGCAGCGGCAGCAGCTGGAAGCAGAACGCCAGCTGGTAGGCGTGCGCGCCGTAGCCGTCGCCGCCCGGGTCGGCGAGCGCGTCCAGCAGGACGCCGATGCCGAGCAGGGTGATCATCGAGCCGATGAAGCCGCCCATGTTGGCGATGCCGGAGGCGGTGCCCATCCGCTCGGCGGGGTTGTACGCGCGGGCGTAGTCCAGGCCGATCAGCGAGGCCGGCCCGTTGCTGCCCATCACCAGCATCAGCACCACCAGCAGCCACAGCGGCGGGTGGCCGCCCGGCCAGGCCAGGGTGACCGTCCAGCACAGCGCGGTGGCGGCGAGCACGGCGAAGGTGATCGGCAGCCGGGAGGCGGCCGTCCGGGAGACCACCCGGCCGAACAGCAGGCCGAAGGCCATCCCGCTGAGCACCAGCAGGCTGAGCAGGCCGCCCGCCCCGGCCCGGGACATGCCCTGGCCCTCGACCAGGTAGGGCAGGCCCCACAGCAGGCCGAACGCGGACGCCGGGAAGGCCGTGGTGAAGTGCACCCACATGCCCAGCCGGGTGCCGGGCTCCGACCAGGCGGCCCGGACCTGCTGCCCGACCGGCAGCCGGAGGCTCTCGTGGCGCACCGGCTCCGGCGCCCCGGGCGGGGCCTCCTTGAGCAGCGCCAGCACCGCGACGAAGACCAGCACGCCGGTCAGCGCGATCGCGCCGAAGGTGGTGCTCCAGCCGGCGGTGTGCAGCGCCTGCGCCAGCACCAGGGTGGTGACCAGGTTGCCGCCGGTGCCGACCAGGCCCGTGAGCTGGGCGACGAACGGGTTGCGGGCGGCCGGGAACCAGCGGGCGGCGACCCGCAGCACGCTGATGAAGGTCATCGCGTCGCCGCAGCCGAGCACCGCCCGGGAGGCCAGCGCGGGCGCGAACGCGGTGGAGAAGGCGAACGCCAGCTGCCCGGCGCTCATCAGCGCCACGCCCAGCATCAGCACCCGGCGCGGGCCGACCCGGTCGACCAGCAGGCCGACCGGGACCTGCATCCCGGCGTACACCAGGACCTGCAGGATCGAGAAGGTGGACAGCGCGGAGGCGCCGATGCCGAACCGGGCGGAGGCGTCCAGCCCGGCCACGCCGAGGCTGGTGCGGTGCACCACGGCGAGGACGTAGACGCTGACGCCGACCGTCCAGGCGAACCAGGCGGCCCGACCGCCGGGCGGGTGGAAGGCGGCCGCGGGGGGTGCGGCGGCGGGGGCCGGGGCGGCGGCCGGGCGGCGGGGAGCGGGTGCGGACAGGGACGGTGCGGTGCGGGCTGGGTCCACGCTCATAGTGGAACCAGGCTAGTCATCCCATGACCTGACCTTTCGGTCGGGGTCGGCGGAACGTCCGGTTTCAACCGGTCAGCGTCCAGTTCACCGTCCGGGTCATGTACTGGGCGCGGAACGCCTCGTCGCGCACCCAGTCGGTGGTGTCCTGGACGGTCGCCGTGACGGTGTGCCGGGCGCCCGGCTCCAGCGCCAGCGCCCCGGTGTCCAGCCAGGTGCCGTCGGCACTGCTCGGGTCCACCGGCCTGCCGTCCAGCGTCCAGTCGATCCGCAGCTGCCGCGGGCCGGTCAGCGCCAGCGGCCGCACGTGCAGCCTGGGCCGCCCGTCGACCCGCCCGGGGGCCGGCTCGGGGTCGTCGGCGGGCTTCACCCGGCGGTACAGCTGCTCGATGATCGCCTCCCGGGAGGGCAGGTTGTACGCGCTGCCCAGCGTCCGCATCACCGAGTCGGCGGTCGGCCGGTACAGGCCGTTGGCGCTGCGGTACGCGCCGATCACGCCGTCGCCGTCCGGCGACTCGGCACCCAGCCACTGCCACCACTTGGTCCGCTCGCGCAGCATCTCCTCGGCGTCCACCGCGGACAGGTTCGGGTAGTCCGGGTCGTTCGGCGCCGAGTCGTACTCGTCGCCGAGGGTGCCGACGGTGTGGCCGATCTCGTGCTGGATGATCCGCCCGGCGTCCGGGCTGCCGCCCGCCAGGGTGGTCACGCCGGTGCCGCCCGCGCCGCCGTACTCGGTGGAGTTGGCCAGCGCGATCAGGTACTGCGGGCCGTCGCCCTGCCCGGCCCAGCGGGCGGTGGCCTCCTCGTCCGCGCACAGCAGGCGGGCGGTGCCCTCGCACCAGAAGCGCATCCCGAGCGGGGTGGCGGGGGACTTCCCGGCGCTCTCGGTCTCCGCGATCCCGGGCACCGGGGAGACCACGTCCACCCGCCGTATGTTGAAGAACCCCTGGTAGGTGCGGAACGGCTCGATCTCCAGCAGCGCCCGCCAGGCCCGGTCCGCCTGCTCGTGGAACAGCTGCTGCTGGGCCGCCGTGTAGCCGTCGCCGAGCAGCACCAGGGTGATCCGGTTGGACGCGTCGCCGGTCAGCCGCAGGTCCACCGAGGGCGCGCCGGGGGCCCGCAGGTCGGGGTGGGCCGCCGGCCGCGCGATCCGGTCGGGATCGGGCGGCGGCCCTATCGCGGTCGAGGGCGCGGGCGAGGCCAGCTCCACCGCGGCGGGCAGCACGGCGGCGGCCAGCAGCAGCAGGGCGGCGGCCGAGCGCATCACGGGGCCGGGAGCACCAGTCGGCATACGCGGGGGTCCTCGCTGCGACGGCCGCCCGGCCTGGCTGCGCGGGCGGCTTGGTCGCACACACGTACCCGTCGCGGGCCGGGGCCCGGCGGGCCCGGCCCGAAACTCCCTCGGGCGGCCCAATGCCGGACCCTCCCGGGTGATTTCCGCTAGGGCACCGCCGGAATTCCCAATTCCGAATCAAAGCGGCCGAGTTGGAAAGGATCCCGGCCCCCGCCGGACGGGATACGCTGCCGAACGGGGGAACGACAGGGGGGCGACGGGGAAATGGAAACCCGACCGGAAACGGATCCGCGCGAAACGTTCGGGCGCGCACTGCGCACACACCGGCGGGGCGCCGAACTGACCCAGCAGGAATTGGCCGCCAGGGCCGGACTCGGCATCCGCACCCTGTCCGACCTCGAACGCGGCGTGGCCGGCCCGCGCCCCGCCACCGCCGGCCTGCTGTGCACGGCGCTCGGCCTGGGCCACCCGGCCGCGGTGGACTTCCACGCCCTGGCCCGCGCCAGCTGGCACTCCGCCCGGCGCTGACCGCCCGCCGCCGGAGGACCGCCCGGCCCCGGCCCGCCCGACCGGCCCCGGGGGACGCCGAAGGCCCCGCTCCGGCGTGCGGAACGGGGCCTTCGGCGGGGGCGGGTCAGCCCCAGGTGATCAGGCGCTTCGGGTGCTCCAGGATCGCGGCGGTGTCCGCCAGCACCTTGGAACCCAGCTCGCCGTCGACCAGCCGGTGGTCGAAGGAGAGCGCCAGCGTGGTGACCTGGCGGGGCACCACCTTGCCCTTGTGCACCCAGGGCAGCTCCCGGACCGCGCCGAAGGCCAGGATGGCGGCCTCGCCCGGGTTCAGGATCGGGGTGCCGGTGTCGACGCCGAACACGCCGACGTTGGTGATGGTGATGCTGCCGCCCGACATGTCGGCCGGCGAGGTCTTGCCCTGCCGCGCGGTTTCCACCAACTCGCCGAGCGCGACGGCCAGTTGCGAGAGCGTCCGGGAGCCCGCGTCCTTGATGTTCGGGACGATCAGGCCGCGCGGGGTGGCCGCGGCGATGCCGAGGTTGACCGCGCCCCGGAGGACGATCTCCTGGGCCGGCTCGTCCCAGCTGGCGTTGATCTCCGGGTGCCGCTTGACCGCGGTGAGCAGCGCCTTGGCGACCAGCAGCAGCGGGCTGACCCGCACCCCGGCCCCGAGCTCGCCGCTCTCCTTGAGCTTGCGCACCAGCTTCATCGTCCGGGTCACGTCGACCTGGACGAACTCGGTGACGTGCGGCGCGGTGAACGCGGAGGCCACCATCGCCTGCGCGGTCGCCTTGCGCACGCCCTTGACCGGCACCCGGACGTCCCCGGCCGCGCTCGGCAGCGCCACCGCGACCGGCTCGGCCGCCGCCGCGGGGGAGGGAGCGGAGTCGGGGACGGGGGCGGGCGCGGCCACCGGCTCGACGACCGCCTCGGCGGCGGTGTTCGCCGCGGCGTGCACGTCCTCGCGGGTGATCACGCCGTTCGGGCCGGTCGGCACCACGGTGCGCAGGTCGATCCCGAGGTCCTTGGCGAGCTTGCGCACCGGCGGCTTGGCCAGCGGGCGCTCCCCCTCGACGACGGGCGCGGACACGGGCGCGGACACGGGCGCGGGAGCGACCGGCGCGACCGGCGCGGGAGCCGCGACCGCAGCGGGCGCGGGCGCGGGCACGGCGGCCGCCGTCCCGTTGGTGCGCCGGGCCCGGCGCTGCGCCGAACCGGTGCGCGGCCCGTACCCGACCAGCACCTCGCGCCGCTCCGGCTCCGCCTCGGCGGGCTCGGCAGCGGCCGGAGCCGCCGCCGGAGGGGCGGGCGCGGTCGCGGGCGCGGTCGCGGGCGCGGCGCCCGCGACGGCCACCGCGATGATCGAGGTGCCGACGTCGACGGTGGCGCCCGCCGGGAAGTGCAGCGCCTCGACCACGCCGGTGAACGGGATCGGCAGCTCGACGGCGGCCTTGGCGGTCTCGACCTCGCAGACCACCTGCCCGTCGGTGACGGCGTCGCCCGGCTTCACGTACCAGGTGAGGATCTCGGCCTCGGTCAGGCCCTCGCCCACGTCGGGCATCTTGAACTCGCGGAGCGAGTGAACGTCAGTGGTCATCTTCGCCCCCTGTTCAGAACGCGAACGCGCGGTCGACGGCGTCGAGCACCCGGTCCAGGTCGGGGAGGTAGCTCTCCTCGACCCGCGACGGCGGGTACGGGGCGTGGTAGCCGCCGACCCGCAGGATCGGGGCCTCCAGGTGGTAGAAGCAGCGCTCGGTGAGCCGGGCCGCGATCTCCGCGCCCAGGCCCAGGAAGACCGGGGCCTCGTGCACGACGATGCCGCGGCCGGTGCGCTTGACGGACTCCTCCAGGGTGGCGAAGTCGATCGGCGACAGCGAGCGCAGGTCGACCACCTCCAGCCGGCGGCCGTCCTCCTCGGCGGCCTGCGCGGCCTCCTGGCAGACCTTGACCATCGGCCCGTAGGCGATCAGCGTGGCGTCGGTGCCGGGCCGGACGATCCGCGCCGCGTGCAGCGGCAGCATCGGGTCCTCGCCGACCTCGCCCTTGTCCCAGTAGCGGCGCTTGGGCTCCAGGAACACCACCGGGTCGTCCGACTCGATGGCCTGGCGCAGCATCCAGTGCGCGTCGTGCGCGTTGGACGGGCTGACCACCCGCAGGCCGGCGGTGTGCGCGAAGTACGCCTCGTGCGACTCGCTGTGGTGCTCGACCGCGCCGATGCCGCCGCCGAACGGGATGCGCACGGTGACCGGCATCTTGACGTGGCCGAGCGCGCGGGCGTGCATCTTGGCGAGCTGGGAGACGATCTGGTCGAAGGCCGGGTAGACGAAGCCGTCGAACTGGATCTCCACCACCGGGCGGTAGCCGCGCAGCGCGAGGCCGATCGCGGTGCCGACGATGCCGGACTCGGCGAGCGGGGTGTCGATCACCCGGTCGTCGCCGAAGTCCTTCTGCAGGCCGTCGGTGATCCGGAAGACGCCGCCGAGCTTGCCGATGTCCTCGCCCATCAGGACGGTCTTCGGGTCGCTCTCCAGCGACTTGCGCAGCGCCTCGTTGAGCGCCTTGGCGATGCTGAGCTGGCCGGCCATCAGTGGTGCTCCCCACCCTCGAAGGAGGCGGCGTACGCCTCGTACTCGGCGCGTTCCTCGTCCACCAGCGGGTGCTGCTCGCTGTAGACGTGGTCGAAGATCAGGGTCGGGTCGGGGTCGGGCATCGACCGGACGCCCTCGCGCACGCGCAGGCCCAACTGCTCGCTCTCGGCCTCGATCCCGGCGAAGAACGCCTCGTCGGCGAGGCCCTCCTTCTGCAGGTGGGCCTTCAGCCGCAGGATCGGGTCCTTGGCCTTCCAGGACTCGGTCTCCTCGGACTGCCGGTAGCGGGTCGGGTCGTCGGAGGTGGTGTGCGCGCCCATCCGGTAGGTGAACGCCTCGACCAGCACCGGGCCCTGGCCGCTGCGGGCGTGGTCGAGCGCCCAGCGGGTGACCGCGAGGACGGCGAGCACGTCGTTGCCGTCGACCCGGACGCCGGGGAAGCCGAAGCCGGAGGCGCGGCGGTACAGCGGGATGCGGGTCTGCAGGGCGGTGGGCTCGGAGATCGCCCACTGGTTGTTCTGGCAGAAGAACACCACGGGCGAGTTGTAGACCGAGGCGAAGGTGAACGCCTCGTTGACGTCGCCCTGGCTGGAGGCGCCGTCGCCGAAGTAGGCGACCACCGCGTCGTCCGCGCCGTCCTTGCTGATGCCCATCGCGTAACCGGTGGCGTGCAGGGTCTGCGAGCCGATCACGATGGTGTAGAGGTGGAAGTTCTTCTCGTTCGGGTCCCAGCCGCCGTGGTTCACGCCGCGGAACATGCCGAGCAGGTTCAGCGGGTCCACGTCGCGGCACCAGGCCACGCCGTGCTCGCGGTAGGTGGGGAAGGCGTAGTCCCCGGTGCGCATCGCGCGCCCGGAGCCGACCTGGGCCGCCTCCTGGCCCAACAGCGAGGCCCACAGGCCGAGTTCGCCCTGCCGCTGGAGCGAGGTGGCCTCGGCGTCGAAGCGCCGGACCAGGACCAGGTCCCGGTAGAGCGAGCGCAGTTCCTCCGGCGTCACCTCAAGCGGGAACTCCGGGTGCTCGACCCGGTCGCCCTCCGGCGTCAGCAGTTGGACGAGCTCCGGCTCGGCGCCGATGCCGGCCCGGGCGGGGTCGGGGACGCCGGGGGCGGCCTTCTTGCGCGCCCTCGACGTGCTTTTGACGGTCACGTTCACTCCTCGGTCTTTCCAGCCGCCCGGGGTCGCCGGTGGCCGGTCCGGTCGCCCCCCTCCCCGTGCGCGTGGGTGTGCGCACCGGTGCGGGCAGGCGGTGTTCCCTTTCCGACGGCGTCCCTCACGAGAACGTTACCCAGCGACGCCCTTTGGCGCCCTTGCGCTAGGACGTCCTAGTTGTTCTCCGGTGGGAAAACCGCCGGGATGACGCGGCTTGCCCGTTCCGGTCAGGACACCAGCGCACGGTATCCGGGCACGGGCCGCTGCGATAGGGGGTAACCGGCATCGATTTGTGCGACGCTTTGCAAATGACTGATAACGGACATATCAGGGTGTTTCTCCTCGATGATCACGAAGTGGTCCGGCGCGGCGTGCACGACCTGCTCTCCATGGAGGGCGACATCGAGGTGGTGGGCGAGGCCGGCACGGCGGCCGAGGCGCTCAACCGCATCCCGGCGGTCCACCCGGACGTGGCGGTCCTCGACGTCCGGCTCCCCGACGGCAACGGCGTCGAGGTGTGCCGCGAGATCCGTTCGCAGGACCCGTCGGTGAAGTGCCTGATGCTCACCTCCTTCTCCGACGACGAGGCGCTGTTCGACTCGATCATGGCGGGTGCCTCCGGATACGTGCTGAAGGCGATCCGCGGAACCGATCTGCTCTCCGCGGTGCGCGACGTCGCCGCCGGCAAGTCCCTGCTCGACCCGGTGGCCACCAGTCGGGTGCTGGCCCGGCTCCGCGACGGGGGCGAGAAGGAGGACGAGCGGATCGCGCAGTTGACGAAACAGGAGCGCCGGATCCTCGACCTGATCGGCGAGGGGATGACCAACCGGCAGATCGGGAACGAGCTGCACCTGGCCGAGAAGACGGTGAAGAACTACGTCAGCAGCCTGCTGGCCAAGATGGGCATGGAGCGCCGCACCCAGGCCGCCGCCTACGTGGCCCGCCGCCAGGCCGACCAGCAGCACTGAGCAGATTCGCACACGCTGTGTCAAGTCACCATCACGCCGAGTAATACGCTCTGTGCGTGACGGACGGACAGACCCTCTCCCTCGCGCCGGCCCGCCCGGACGCCACCGCTCCCCCCGTCGGAACCCTCAGCCCCCCGGTCGCGCACGCCGCCGTGGCCGGGGTCCTGCGCGCCTACCCCGTACCGCCGCCCGACGCGGTGACGCCGGTCGCGGAGGGCCTGCTCAACCGGGGCTACCGGGTCGACACCGGGGACGGCTCCTACTTCCTCAAGTGCTACGTCGACCGGGCCACCGCCAACCGGCCCGCGATCACCGCCCAGCACCGCGCCACCGGCGCGCTCGCCGCCCGCGGCCTGCCGGTGCCCGCCCCGCTCGCCGACCGGGACGGCCGCACCGTCACCGCGCACGGCGGACGGCTGTTCGCGCTCTACCCGTGGGTGGCCGGAAACCACCGGCACGGCACCGGGCTCACCCCCGCCGGGTGCGGCGAACTCGGCACCCTGCTGGGGGCGTTGCACGGCGCGCTGGCCGAAGTGTGCGCCCCGCTGCGGCAGCCCGACGGGGTGCTCAGCGCCGACGCCGGGGAGACCCGGCGGATCATCGCCGAACTCCGCGCCCTGGCCCGCGACCACCGCCCCTACGACGACTTCGACCGGCGCGTCGAGCAGCACCTCGCCGAACGGCTCGACCTGCTCGACGCCCACCGCCACCGCCGCCCCGGCCCCGCCGACGCCCCGCCCACCGGCTGGACCCACGGCGACTTCCACGGCCTGAACGTGCTCTACCGCGGCGACGCCGTCAGCGCCGTCCTGGACTGGGACAAGCTCGCCCCGCACCCGGTCGCCGAGGAGGCCGTCCGGGCCGCCACCCTGCTCTTCAACGACCGCACCACCGGCGTCCTCGACCTCCCCCGGGTCCGCCACTGGGCCCGCGCCTACCGCGCCACCGGCGCCGCCGACACCGAACAGGTCGCCCGCGCCGTCCACCGGGTCTGGTGGGAACGGCTGAACGACCTGTGGATGCCGCAGTGGCGCTACCAGCGCCGCGACCACCGCGCCGACCCGCTGTTCCCGGCCGCGGCCGGGCAGCTGTCCTGGTGGTGCCAGGAGTACGAGCAGGTCATGGACGCCTTCACCAACTGACCTGCCCGTCAACCTTCCTAGCGGATCGGCAGGTTCACCTTGGTCGGCGCCGTGCTGTCCCCCGGCACCGGGTTGGTGGCCCCCCCGGTCGGAGACGCCGCCCCGGTCGCACTGGCGCTCGCGCTCGCACTGGCCGAAGCCGAAGCACTCGGCGACGTCGTCGTACGCGTCGAACTGGCCGAGGCGGACGCGGACGGGCTGGCCGACCGCGAGGCGGTCGGCGAGGGCGTGCTGCTCGGCGTCTCCTGCTGGTGGGTGTTGCTGCTCGGGGTGCGGGTCGGCGCCGCCGTGGTGGGCCGCTCGACCGGCTCGTCGGTGGTCGGGGCGCTGGGCGTCGAGACCGGCGCGGTGGTCTGCTGCTCCTTCTCGGGGGTGCCCTTCTTGTCGTTGGCGGTCAGCGCCAGCGCGACCCCGATGGTGGCGGCGAGCACCAGCGCGACCGCGCCCAGCACCCAGCCCCACGGGTTGCGGCGGCGCGGCTTGCCGGGCTCCTCGCCGTCGCCGCCGTGGCCGCCGCCCGTCCCGACCGCCGGGTAGGGCCGCGCGGGCGTCCGGTAGGCCGAGGTGGCCTGGTAGGGCAGCGCCTCGGTGGCGCCGGTGTCGCCCGCCACCGGGCTCATCGGCTCGGTGAGCGAGGCGGAGCCGGGCGGCGGGGTGTGCTCCCAGGCCCCGGCCGCGGCGGCGGCCGCCAGGCCGGCCGCGCCCGCCGGGTAGCCCGCGCCGGCCGCGCCGTGCATCTGCCGCAGCGCGTGCTGCAGGTGGGCGCGGAACTCGTCGGCGCTCTGGAACCGGTCGTCCGGGTTCTTCTCCAGCGCCCGCATCACCAGCGCGTCCAGCGGCGGCGGCACCCGGTCGTTGGCCCGGGACGGCGGCACCGGCGCGTCCTGGACGTGCTGGTAGACCACCGAGAGCGGCGTCTCGCCGACGAACGGCGGCCGCAGGGTGAGCAGTTCGTACAGCATGCAGCCGGCCGCGTACAGGTCGGAGCGGTGGTCGACCGCCTTGCCGAGGGCCTGCTCGGGCGAGAGGTACTGCGGGGTGCCCATCACCATGCCGGTCTGCGTCATGGTGGTGGCGCCGCCGGCCAGTGCGCGGGCGATGCCGAAGTCCATCACCTTGACCGCGCCGTTGGTGGTGATGATGACGTTGGCGGGCTTGATGTCGCGGTGCACGATGCCGTGCCGGTGGCTGTAGGCCAGCGCCTCCAGCACCCCGGCGGTGATGATCAGCGCCTGGTCGACCGGCGGCGCCTCCTCGTCCACCAGCAGCTCGCGCACGGTGCGGCCCTCGACCAGCTCCATCACGATGTACGGGGTGGACTCCCCGCCGTGCTGCTCCTCGCCGGTGTCGTAGACCGCGACGATCGAGTGGTGGTTGAGCGCCGCGACGGCGTGCGCCTCGCGGGTGAAGCGCAGCCGGGCGGTGTCGTCCTCGGCGAGCTCCGAGCGCAGCAGCTTGACGGCGACGGTGCGGCCCAGCCGGATGTCCTGGGCGGCGAACACCTCGGCCATCCCGCCGCGGCCCAGCCGCCGGGTCAGCCGGTAGCGGCCGTCCCCGACCGTGGGGAACGGAACGGCACTGCCGCGGCCCGGAGTTCGGGGCCCGGACGGAATCACCTCGGTGGGGCCGGTGGCCTCCCCGTCCCGGTCCGCGTCCCCGCCCGGGACGCCCTCGCCGGGCACGTCCCGCCGCTGGTCCCCGTCGTCGTCCGGTCGTTCGCTCTGACCCATCGCTCCTCGCCCCGGGCACCCGCTCGGCGTGCGTTCGCCCTGTCGGTTCCTCCCGAGCACGCTACCGTCTCGCGCCCTCCGGCGTGGAACGGGAGGGCGTGCGCGGGGATCGGATCGGGCACTGCGGGCCCGCCCGGCCTGCGGGTTCGAGTACCGTGTTGACCGGCTGCGCCCGGGGCCTCAGCTGCTCGCGCTGGCCACCGCGATGACGATCACCACGAACGCCAGGAGCAGCACGCCGGCGATCACGCAGATCACGATCGCCGCGGTCGAGCAGCCGTTGCGCCCGCTGTTGGGCGCCGCGTACGGCGGCATCGCCATCGGCGGGGCCTGCATCGGGACCTGCGCCTGGACCGGGAAGGGCGCCGGGGTGGTCTGCGGGAACGGCTGCTGGAAGGCCGGCTGCGGGAACGGCGGCGGGGTCTGCGCCACCTGCGGGAACGGCGGCGGCGTCTGCGCCGCGTACGGCGGCGGGGTCGGCGGGCCCGGCTGGTACGGCTGCACCGGCGGGAAGTTGGTCAGCGACGGCGCGGCGTGCACCGAGCGCGGGCCCTCGCCGATCACCAGCGGGGTGGACGCCTGCAGCGGCGTGTTGCCGCCGCCCTGCGCCCCCGACAGGACGCGCTCCAGCTCCTCGCGCATCGCCTCCGCGGTCGGGAACCGGTGCGCCGGGTCCTTGCGCAGCGCCCGCTCCACCAGCGCGTCGATCTCCGGGGTGACCGCCCGGTTCAGCGTGGACGGCGCCGGCGGGGTCTCCTGCACGTGCTTGTAGGCGATCGAGAACGCCGAGTCGCCGTCGAACGGCAGCTGCCCGCTGAGCAGTTCGAACAGCATGCAGCCGACCGAGTACAGGTCGGACCGGGCGTCCACGCTCTTGCCGAGCGCCTGCTCGGGCGAGAGGTACTGCGGGGTGCCGACCACCATGCCGGTCTGCGTCATCGAGGTGACGCCGGACTGCAGGGCGCGCGCGATGCCGAAGTCCATCACCTTGACGACGCCCTTGGTGGACACCATCACGTTGGCCGGCTTGATGTCGCGGTGCACCAGCCCCTGGTCGTGCGAGGCCTCCAGGGCCGCCAGCACCGCACCGGTGATCTTCAGCGCCTGCTCGTTGGGCATCGCGCCGAGCGTGGTCACCTGCTCGTCCAGCACGTCCTTGAGCGAACGGCCCTCGACGAACTCCATCACGATGTACGGCGTGGTCGCCCCGTCCGGGGCGACGTCCTCGCCGGAGTCGAACACCGAGACGATGTTGGTGTGCTGGAGCCGCGCCACGGCCTGCGCCTCGCGCCGGAACCGCTCCCGGAACGAGTCCTCCCGGCCCAGTTCGGTGTGCAGCGTCTTCACCGCGACCTGACGGTCCAGCACCGTGTCGTGGGCGAGGTGGACGGACGCCATGCCGCCCTGCCCGAGCAGCCGCTGCAGCACGTACCGGCCGTGCCCGAGCGAGTGCCCCTCGGTGGTGCCCTCTGTCATCGTCCCAGCTCCCCCTCGGCGCGCGGTACTACTCCGGACACCGGTCAGGGTAGCGGTTCGGGGCCGCGCCGGAACGCGGCCCCCGCGAGGCCACCGTGGGTAGGGCTACAGGTACGGACCGGAACGGATCCCGCGGCCCGGACCCTCCTCCGGCTCGCCCTCCGCGCCGTGCAGACCGGGGGGCAGCGCCCGCCGCATCTGCTCCAACTGCGCCCGCGCCGCCATCTGCTGGGCGAACAGCGCGGTCTGGATGCCGTGGAACAGGCCCTCCAGCCAGCCCACCAACTGCGCCTGGGCGATCCGCAGTTCGGCCTCGGTCGGGATGCTGTCGTCGGCGAACGGCAGCGAGAGCCGCTCCAGCTCCTCGACCAGCTCCGGAGCCAGGCCCATCTCCAGCTCCTTGATCGAGCTGGCGTGGATGTCCTTCAGCCGGGCCCGGCTCGCCTCGTCGAGGGGCGCCGCCCGCACCTCCTCCAGCAGCTGCTTGATCATGCTGCCGATCCGCATCACCTTCGCCGGCTGCTCGACCATCTCGGTCACCGGCAGCTCGCGCGGCTCGTCGTCCTCGCCGCCCCGCCCCAGTCCGCCGGCCGGCGCGGTGCCCACCGCCATCCCGTCCGGCCCGACGATCAGCACCTTCGGACTGTCCTCTGGCCTCCCGCCCACCGCCGCCTGCGACGCCTGGAAGGGATCCTGCTGCGACCGTTCGTTCATCGGGTTGGTCATAGCTCCTTCATATGCTTCGTCCACCGCAGAGGTCAACGAAGCCGGCCCCCCGATCGTCCCGCCCCTGGCCGCCACCGGCCACCGCCGGCCGTCCCCGCTACCGCCGGCGCAGCCGCAGTCCGATCATCCCCAGGCCGAGGCCGATCATCCCGAGGCCGACGCCCAGCGGCAGCTGCCGCGCGGACGAGTCGCCCCAGTGGTGCAGCCCGGGCACCGCCGGCACCACCGGACCGACCGCCAGCTCCCCGCCCGCCACCGCCGTCTCCTCCGCATCCGCACCGCCGTCCGCCTGCGCACCCGCCGCCGGGCCCGGGGCCGGATCCGTCTCCGGCCCCGGCAGGGCGGAAGCCCCGTCCCCGTCCGCCCCCGTCCCCCGGCCCGGCACCGCCGCGTCCGGCTCCGGCACCGCCGACCGGCCGCCCGCCGCCCCCGTCCCGTCCGTCCAGCCCGTCCCGTCGCCCTCGTCGGACCCGTCGGACCCGTCCGCCGACGGGGATGTCCACGGCGCCGCCGGGAACAGCGGCACCACCGGCTGCTGGTGCCGCCCGGGCCCGGGGGCGGCGGAGGACGCTGCGGGCGGCCCCGGCACCTCGCTCGGGGACGCCGAGGGCTCCGCGGGGCCGGGCGCGGGCGAGGGCGGCGGCGAAACCGACGGGGAGGGGGACGGGGCGGGCTCCGCCGACTCCCCCGGCTCCACCGGCGGCTCCGACCCCGCCGGGACGGACGGCACCACCGGCGAGGTCGCGCTCCGGCTGGCCGTCGCCGTGCTGCTCGCCCCGACCGGGACCGAGGGGACCGGCGGCACGGACGGCAGTGGCGGGACGGGCGGGACGGGCGGCACGGATATCGCTCCGCCCGGCGGCCGGACCGCCGCCGACGGCGGGGCGCCCGGCAGCTGCGTGGCCCCCGCCGCCTGCTGCCGCGCCGCGTCCAACCGCTCCCGCACCTGCGCCCGGGCCGCGTCCAGCTGCGCCTGCGCCTGCTGCCGCGCCCCGGCGGCCGGATCGGCGGCCAGCGCCGGGGCGGCCAGCAGCAGCGGCAGCGCCGCTCCGGTCAGGACCGCCCAGCGGCACAGCGCGGACGGACGGACGGCGGCGGGGCGGGCCGGGGCGGCGGGCCCGGAGCGGCGGCGAGCGAGCATGGAAAGCAGGTCCTCCCGACGGCCGTCCGCAGTGGGATGCGGGCGGAGGCGGAACAGCTTGTGACCAGACTCACATACTCGGACACTCCGGGCATTTCGACCCCGGATCGCCGCCCTGGCTCCGGCCCCACCGGACCTCGGCACCGGACCGATCAGCGCTGCCGCCGCTCAAGCGACGGGCGGGCCCCCGGTGTGCAGGCGGTGCAGTCCTCCGCCTCAAGCACGTTGACCGCCCGGCAGAAGTTGCACGTCCAGCAGGTGAGCCCTGGATCGCCTGCGAGCACCTTCCCGGTCCTGACCGTCAGGTCCGGGTCACGGCGGAGTCCGTCCGCCAGAGAACCGTCAGGATCGAGCTCCGGCATCAACGACAGCACCATGGCCGCCGCATAGCGGCGATCGGCCCGTTCCGAGCGTGCCGCCTCGGCCAGCATGGCCGGACGGCGGTCTCCGGCGACCATGACCGCCACGGAGTGGACGAGCGCGGCGCGGTTGAGGGTCATCCGGGCCGTGTCCGTCTTGAGCAGGAGGGAGGTGATCCACGGGGACACCCCGGTGTTCACCAGGATCTCGGCCGCTGCCCAGGCGAACCAGTCCGCCGCCGCTCCCATCGCCGTGACCAGGGTCCGTTGTTCCTCCTGGGTGAGCACGGTGGCCACCGGCTCCCGCAGGGACGGTTTCCGCCAGGGCTTCGTCGCCACGACCGACCACGTGCTGCGGAAGACTTCCCGGTCCTGGGCGTCGAGGTCGATCAGATGTCGCGCCTGGCCCGCGACGACCGTCCGATCGAGGCCGTAGGCCCGGGCCAGGGTCCGGAGCAGGGCACGGCGCTGCTCCTCGGCCCCTCGGCGGAAGCCGCGCAGGTAGTCGTCCATCGACGCCTCCTCGCACCCCGCGACCGCGATGAGGTCTCCCAATGCGGTCATCGACCACAGGTCCGTCCGCTCGCGGACGTCGACCGGCGCGAGGGCGCTCAGGTCGTCCAGCAGCGACTCCTGACACTCCTCCGCCCTGCGGCCCATGTCCTTGAACCACTGGAGGGAGTCGCGGACTCCCTCCCAGCGCTTGCCGGTGTCGTACCCGGAGCGCTCCAGGTGGACGAAGATGCCGTCCGCCCACCTGGCGGCGCACTTCTGCGCGATGTGGAACAGCTTCTCGTCCGTCCCGGCCGGAAGCTCGGGCAGGCGCCCCGCCGCCAGGAGTGCCACCTCGGCGAGGCCCGGGATGTCGTCCCGGGCCGCTAAAGCGAAACTCCGCCGACCGGTCTGCACCAGCCCCGATTCCTCGGGCAGGGGAAGGGCCAGCGCGGACTCCACGTAGGCCAGGCCCGTCGCGTCCCAGGGCCGTCGGTCGACGTCCGCGTCCACGAGCTCCCGCAGGGCCAGGGAGATCAGCACGGCGCGGTCGTCCAGTCGGGCCTCCGCCACCAAGGCGTCCCGCACCGGCCGGAGCGGGGCGGGAAGCCCGAGCAGGCACGCCGCTTCGACGAACGGCCAGGCGTCGGCCGCCGGGGGGCGTTTCGCCGAGCGCTGCCACGGCTTCGGCCGCCGCGGGCGCCGCACCCCGAGCACCACGCCGTCGTTCGAGGCCCGGACCGCGGCCGCCAGCAGCCCGAGCAGGGCACCGGCCTCCTCCTCCGCGAGGGACACGCTGCCCCGGCGGGCGAGGTCGGCGACGACGAGACCCAGCTCGGGGTGGTCCCGTCGCCCCAGGTCGATGATCACTCGCGCCACCGCCGGGTTGAGTTCGGCGGCGAGCGCGACGGCCCCGTCGGAATCGGTGTACCCGAGCGCCGCGTCCAACCAGAGCGCCAGCCCGTCGGTGTCCCGAGAGCGTGCCCACATCGCGGTGGCGATCTCGGTGAACACCTTGCTCCGGGCCGTGAGGACGCCCTCGGGACCGATCACGAACACCGCCACGTGCTCGTCCCAGAACCGGAGGACGTGAACGGCGATCTCCCTGGCCGCCGCGGGCGCGACCGCCCACTGCCCGGGGTCCGCGAGCATGGCGGTCAAGGCGCCCAGCGCCTCGTCCCGGGTCGGGTCCTTCCCTCCGTCGAGGAGCCGCCCCAGCACGGTGAACCCTCCGAGCAGCATGCTCGTGGTCAGCTCCGGCGTCCAGGACTCGCCCCGGGCCCCGCTGCCGCGGAGCCGCTCCCAACGCTCCACCGACCGTTCGACGGCGGCGTGGAGCAGCACGGCGCGCCCCCTCGGGAGCTCGGCCTCGGTGGCATTCGCGCACACCAGGGCCAGCAGGACCGCCAGGAGGGGCACCGCCAGCAGGTGGTCGTTCGGTCCCTTCGCCTGCTTGATCCAGTCCCGCCGGACCATCAACCAGGCGTTCCGCTCGGGTTCGGGCACCCGGACCTCGGCGCAGGACTCCAGCACCCGGTCCACCGTCGCCCCCAGGTCGGTGGGCGGGCACAGCTCCACCAGGGGGAGGCCCAGTCTCCCGGCGGGCCGGCGCGCACTCATCCGGGTGGCGACCAGGAATCCGACGGCCGGGTTCAAGTCCCCCATGAGGTCGGCCAGTTGCTGGGCCACCCAGGCGGCCCGCTCCCGGCACTCGTCGAGTCCGTCGCAGAGGATGATGGCGCGTCCGTGTCCGAGTTCGGCCGTCAGGTGCTCGGTGAGCGGGCCGCGGTGCTCCGCGCCCACCCGGTCCCGCACGGCCGACTCGACCATCGCGCTCAAGGTCAGCTCCTCCGGGTGCTGCTCCAGCAGGCGCGGCAGTGACACCGGGATCGGGAGGGGTGCGTGCGGGTCGGCGGCACAGTGCCCCGCCAACTCCCGCAGTGCCACCGACTTACCGGCACCGGGCTGGCCCACCAGGATCATGCGCCGCCACCGGCGGACCCGGCCCAGCAACCGCTGCGGTCGCCGGTCGTCTGCGGCCTTGACCTCGATGCCGTCCAGCAGTTCCTCGACGACGAGCGGTGGTAGGTCGTCGGCCAGCAGGCTGAGGTCGATCCGGCCGACGCCCGCCCGCAGTGCGGTCCGGTACCGGTCGACGGCCGCCGACCGGGCTGCCGCCCGTACTCCCGGCGGGCCGTCCCGGCCTTCGAGGACCGTCAGTTTCGCCTGTTGCAGCGTCCGGACCCAGTCGTCGACGCCGCTGCCGAGCCCCGCACCCGCCTGCCGGTGGAACGCGCCGGACAGGGCGTCGACGGCTCCGAAGCCCTGCTCGTCGGCGACCACGAGGTCCATCAGGGCGGCCAGGAAGTCCCGCGTCGGGGCCCGTCCGGTCGAACCGGGCAGGTGCAGGACCCGGGCCCGGCGCAGGACGAGGTCACGGCACGGCGCCGGAACGTGCGCGTCGAGGAAGGCGAGCAGACGCTCCTCCTCCCCCGCCATCGGCAGGCCCTGCCGGTAGCGCTGCAGGACCTCGTCCAGCCTCCTGACCGGCCCGGCGAAGTCCTCACAGGCGACGATCAGGAGGTCCTCGGAGCGCAGCGCAGCCGCCTGGCCGACCCAACCGGCCAAGGTCTCCAGCAGCGGCCGCCCCTTCTCCAGCTTCCGTTTCGCCGAGAGATACCCGCGGCTGCCGTCCGAGAAGGTGATGACGATGTCGTCGGTGGGATCGGCGGTCTCGAAGTCCAACCGGACGGGGTCCACCCCGCCGGCGAGCCCCAAGCCAGCGATCGGACGGCCGCGCAGCCCGTGCACCGCAACGTGGGTGGCCACGGCGCACCGGAACACGCTGCCGACCTCGCCGGCCTTCCCTGCCCTGCTCAAGCTCCCCCGCCCTCCCCTCGAACACCGCGGGTTCCGGGTACGGTTCCCCGCCCCCGGAACCCGCGAACCCGGTCAGAACTCCAGGACGACCTTGCCAACCTGGGCGCCCGACTCGACCACCCGGTGGGCCTCGGCGGCCTCGGCGATCGGCAGGACGCGGTCGATCACCGGGCCGACCGCGCCCGCCTCGACCAGCGGCCAGACGTGCTCGCGGACGGCCGCGACGATGGCCGCCTTCTCCCCGAGCGGTCGGCCGCGCAGGTTGGTGGCGACCAGGGCGGCGCGCTTGGCCAGCAGGGTGGAGAGGTTGACCTCGGCCTTGGCCCCGCCCTGCAGGCCGATCACCACCAGGCGGCCGTTGACCGCCAGGGCGTCGATGTTCCGCTGCAGGTACTTCGCGCCGATGATGTCGAGGATGACGTCGGCCCCGCCGAGCGCGGCGACCTCCGCGACGAAGTCCTGCCGGCGGTAGTCGATCAGCAGGTCGGCGCCGAGCTCGGCGCAGCGGGCCAGCTTCTCGGGGCTGCCGGCGGTGACCGCGACCCGGGCGCCGACCGCCTTGGCCAACTGGATCGCCATGGTGCCGATGCCGCTGGCGCCGCCGTGCAGCAGGACGGTCTCGCCGGGGCGCAGGTGGGCGACCTGGAACACGTTGGACCACACCGTGCAGGCCACTTCGGGCAGCGCCGCCGCCTGCTGGACCGTCAGCCCCTTCGGCACCGGCAGCAGCTGCCCGGCCGGGACGGCGACCCGCTGCGCGTAGCCGCCGCCCGCGAGCAGCGCGCAGACCTCGTCGCCGACCGCCCAGCCGGACACCCCGGGGCCGAGCGCGACGATCCGGCCCGCGCACTCCAGGCCCGGGTACGGCGAACTGCCCGGCGGCGGATCGTAGTGGCCCTGGCGCTGCAGCAGGTCGGCCCGGTTGACGGCGGTCGCGGCGACCTCGACCAGCACCTCGCCGGCCGCCGGGACGGGATCGGGAACCTCGGCCCAGACCAGCCGCTCAGGGCCTCCGGGCTCGGGAATCGTGATGGCTCGCATGGCCGCCACGCTACGCCCCCGCCCCTGCGCCCCCCGGCCCCCTCGCCGTCGGCGGACAGTCCGTCAGGGCCCCCGGAGCCCGGGCGACAGGGTGGCGACACTCCGGCCCCGCCGTCACCCGGCGGTGGGCTCACCCTCCATCCTTGTGCCTGTGCCGAATTCCAATCCGACCCACGACACGGGTGCCCGGCCGTCCCGTCTGACGCTCAGTCGCTTCCGGGACGCGGGCACCGACACCACCGACCCCACCCGCCGGATCGCCCTGCCGGCCCGGCGGACCCGCCCCCCGATGCGCCAGGTCGGCCGCCGACTGCTGCTGGCCCTGGGCGTGCTGGTGGCCACCACGCTGATCGTGTACGCGGACCACGCGGGCTACAACGACAACGCGGACTCCTCGGTCAGCCTCCTCGACTCGGCGTACTACGCCACCGTCACCCTCTCCACCACCGGGTACGGCGACATCACCCCGGTGAGCGACACCGCGCGGCTGGTGAACATCTTCGTGATCACCCCGCTGCGCGTGCTCTTCCTGATCATCCTGGTCGGCACGACTCTCGAAGTGCTCACCGAACGCACCCGCCTGCAGTGGCGGATCGAACGCTGGAGGCACACCGTGCGGGACCACACCGTCGTCATCGGCTACGGCACCAAGGGCCGCAGCGCCGTGGACACCCTGCTCGGGCAGGGCGTCCCGAAGGACTCCATCGTGGTGGTCGACCCGCAGGCCAAGGCCGTCGACCAGGCCACCCACGACGGACTGGTCGGCGTGCTCGGCGACGCCACCCGGGCCGCGACCCTGATCCGGGCCGAACTGCCGCGCGCCGCCCAGGTGGTGGTCGCCCCCGAACGCGACGACACCGCCGCCCTGATCACCCTGACCGCCCGCCAGCTGAACAAGGGCGCCACCGTGGTCGCCGCCGTCCGCGAGGACGAGAACGCCCCGCTGCTGCGGCAGAGCGGCGCGGACGTGGTGGTCACCTCGTCCAGCTCGGCCGGCCGGCTGCTGGGCATGTCGATGCTCAGCCCGAACGCGGGCGCGGTGATGGAGGACCTGCTGACCTACGGCAACGGCCTGGACGTCGCCGAGCGCCCGGTCACCAAGGCCGAGGCCGGACGCAGCCCCCGCGAGCTGGACGACCTGGTGGTCGCGGTGGTCCGCGGCCGCCGAGTGCTCAACTACACCGAGCCGGAAGCCGCGACGCTCCAACTCACCGACCGCCTGATCGTCATCAAGCCGGGGACCCCGGTCACCCACTGACCCCCACAGGGGCCCGGAAGAGCCCGTGCATGCGCGCGCTGCCGAGCCTGCGCCGTTCCACGTGGAACATCCCGCTCA
This sequence comes from Kitasatospora sp. NPDC004272, assembly GCF_053603035.1. NCBI lineage: Bacteria > Bacillati > Actinomycetota > Actinomycetes > Kitasatosporales > Streptomycetaceae > Kitasatospora > Kitasatospora sp. NPDC004272. The sequence goes on from NZ_JBSGET010000001.1 coordinate 164,250, forward strand.
GGACGTCGGCAGCGCCAGCACCTCCGCGCGCTCCCCCGCCGCCAGCCCGCCGGGCGGGACGACCGCCAGCGCCTCGGCCCGGGCCAGGCCGCGCAGCATCGCCGGGCCGTCGTGCGGCAGCGGGACCAGCCCGGCGGGGCCGCGGCGCACCGGGTGCAGCCGGGTGTCGACGGGGTGTCCGGGCAGCGCGGCGGCCAGCGGCTCGGCAGGCCCGGCCGCCGGGAGCGCCCGGCCGGACAGCGCGTGCAGCAGCGGCAGGGCCAGCGTGACCGTCCCGGCCACGGCGGCCAGCGGGTTGCCGGGCAGGCCCACCAGGTGGCGGCCGCCGGGCAGCGCCGCCAGCAGCATCGGGTGGCCCGGCCGCACCGCCACCCCGTCCACCAGCGGGTGCCCGCCGGTGGCCTCCAGCGCGGCGTGCAGGAAGTCCACCGGCCCGGCCGCGGTGCCGCCGGTGGTGAGCACCAGGTCCGCGGGCGAGTGCCGGATCGCGTCCCGCAGCAGCCCGAAGTCGTCCCGGACGTGGCGGCTGCCGAGCAGTTCGGCCCCCGCCGAGGCCAGCCAGGGCGGCAGCAGCGGGCCCAGCGCGTCCCGCACCCGGCCCGGGCCGGGGACCCCCGCCATCAGCAGTTCGTCGCCCAGCAGCAGCAGTTCGACGGTCGGGCGGCGGTGCACCGCCAGCAGGTCGTGCCCGGCGGCGGCGGCCAGCCCGAGCACCGCCGGGGTCACCGGCAGCCCGGCGGGCAGCAGTTCCTCGTCCCGGCGGCACTCCTGGCCGCGCGGCCGGACGTCCTGCCCGGGCGCCACCTCGCCGCGCAGTTGGGCGGTGCCGTCCGGGAGTCCGGTGAGCGTGCCGTGCTCGCGCCGGAGCACCCCGGTGGCCCCGGCCGGCAGTTGGGCGCCGGTGGCGATCTCGACCGCCGCGCCGTCCGCCAGCGGCGCGCAGTCCTGGCCCGCCAGCACCCGGCCGGACAGTCGCCACGGGCCCGGACCGGCCACCGCCCAGCCGTCCATCGCCGAGGTGTCGAAGGCCGGCAGGTCGGTGAGCGCCGCCAGCGGCTCCGCCAGCGTCCGCCCGGCGGCGGCCGCCGGCTCGACCCGCTCCACCGGCAGCGGCCGGGCCGCCGTCCGCGCCGCGTGCCGGGCCGCCGGCCACGGGCACCCGCGCAGCGTGGGCGCCGCCGAGGTCACCCTGACCTCCTCCGCCGTCCGACTCACCGTCCGTCCGCCCAGCGTTCGGCCAGCGCCGTCACCTTCGCGTTCGCCTCGGCCACCGCCGCCGCGCCGCCGCCGTTCGCGGCCGCCGCGTAGCCGACCAGGAACGCGGTGAGCGGCGCGGCCGGACGCTCGACGCCGTGCGCGACCACCCGGGTCATGTCCAGCAGCCCGCGGACGTCCACCGCCAGGTCCAGGCCCAGCTCGGCGCCGGCCGCGGCCATCCACTCGTCCAATGTGCGCTCCATGTCGCCCATGCTGCCCGATCCGACCCCCCGCACACCGCTTCCCCGATGAGCGCCGCGGTTCGTTTCGCTCACCGCCCCGGCCGCACCGCCGTGAGGAGGAGCCCCGCCAGGGACCCGGCTGCTGCGTGCCGTGAACAGAACCGGAAGCAGACGCGCCGGGCGGCGGTGCACCGCCCGCGGACCCGGGCCCGCCGTTCTCACCGAGCCCCTGGTTTCGCCTCCCGGTCGCGGGCCTCCGCCAGGTCGGCCCAGGTGTCGCAGTCGAAGGAGGCGTGCGCCGGATCGGGCAGCCGGGCCAGGCGCAGGCCCGCGAGGAGGCGGCGCAGCGGGCGGCCGGCCGGGGCGCCGAGGGCGGTGAGCGCGGTGCGCAGGGCGGCGGTGCGGTAGGCGGCGGCCAGCGGCTGGTCGCGGCCGGTGGCGTCGGTCAGCAGGGCGCCGTCGCGGTCCGGCTCGTCGAGGGCGGCCAGCAGCCGCCGCACCGTCGCGGTGTCCAGGAACGGCAGGTCGGCGGCCAGCAGCAGGACCCGGGGGGCGGTCACCGCGGGGAGCGCGGCGGCGACCGCGGCGACCGGCCCGCCGCCCGGCGGGTCCTCGCGCAGCCAGCGCACCCCGGCCCGTTCGGTGGGCCGCTCGGGGCCGACCACCAGCACCCGGCGGGCGTCCGGGCAGGCCGCGATCACCCGGTCCAGCAACGGGCGGCCGCCGACCGTCAGGGCCGGCTTGTCCACCCCGCCGAGCCGGCTCCCCGCCCCGCCGGCCGCCACCACCGCGTCGTACCCGCGCTCCGCCACCCGCTCCGCTCCGTGCTCCGTCACACCCCCAGTGTCACCGCTCGCCGTCGACGGTTTCCGCCGCCTCCCGCGCCGCCGCCCCGTCGTCCACCGTCGGGACCTCCCGGCGGGCGGTGTTCGCGGCCGCGCCGTGCTCCAGGATGGCGGGGAGGGTGAGGCCGCCGTAGCGCTCGTTCATCGCGGCGGCGAGCGCCTCGGCGTCCTCGGGGTGGTCGTGCAGGGCCTCGTCGAAGTCGCGCAGGTAGCCCGCGGTGAAGGCGAGCACCCGGTGCGCGGCGTCGTCCATGCCGGGGGCGCGGTGCCCGGCGATCACCCGGTCCACGCCGAGGTCGGCGATCAGGCCGAGGTTGTGCGACCACTGGTCGCGGGCGTCCGGGTCGGTGTCGGCCGTCCAGACGTGGGTGCCGTTGTAGACGAAGTCGCCCGCGATCACGGTGCGGACGCTCGGCAGGTGGGTGACGGTGGAACCCGCGGTGTCGCCCTGGCCGAGCTGCAGGACCCGGATCAGCTGGCCGTCGATCATCAGCGGCCGCGGCAGCAGCGGCGCGGGCAGCAGCGGCTGGTCCGGGACGTCGTCGCCGTACACCGGCTTCCACTGGGCGACCTTGGCCGCCGCGGTCTGCCCGATCCCCTCGACCACCGAGGGCGCGGCCACCAGCTGCGCGGTCGGGAACAGCCGCAGCACCTCCTCCGCGCCGAAGTAGTGGTCGGGGTGCTGGTGGCTGACCACGACGGCCAGCAGCTCCCGGCCCTTGCCGGCGATCCACTCGGCCAGTTCGCGGCCGGCGCTGCGGGTCAGCTGGGCGTCGACCAGGATCGCCGTGCGCTCCCCCATCACCAGGCTGGACGTGGCGAAGAACGCGCTCTCCGGACCGGTGAAGACCTCGACCTCCAGCGGGCGGAAGGCCGGCGCGGGGCCCGTCACCCGGCCGTGGGCGCTCTCGTCGGGCGGTGACGCGGTCACGGCTGCTCCCCTGGTCGGTGCGGCGGCGGGCCGTGGCGGCCCCGTACCCGTCCAGCCTGGCCGGAAGGCCCCCGGGCCGCCGGGTGGGCGGGTCCAGGAGGGTGATCGCGGCAACCCCCGGGGCGTCGAGGGCGTCGACTATTGTCGGGGTTCCCCGGGCACCGGGCACCCGCGCACCCACGAATCTGGAGCACTTGATGGACCGGCTCGACAACACCGTCCGCGACTACGCCTGGGGTTCGGCCACCGCCATCCCCGAGCTGCTCGGGCGGCCCGCCACGGGGGTGCCCCAGGCCGAACTGTGGATGGGCGCCCACCCCGGCGCGCCGTCCCTGGTCGACCGCGGGGACGGTCCGACCGCGCTGGACCGGGTGATCGCCGCCGACCCGGTCGCCGAGCTGGGCGCCGCGTCCGTCGAGCGCTTCGGGCCGGCCCTGCCGTTCCTGGTCAAGGTGCTGGCCGCCGCCCTGCCGCTCTCCCTGCAGGCCCACCCGACCCGGGCGCAGGCGCAGGCCGGGTACGCCGACGAGGAGGCCCGCGGCGTCCCGGCCGACGCGCCGCACCGCAACTACAAGGACGACAACCACAAGCCCGAACTGATCTGCGCGCTCAGCGAGTTCGAGGGCCTGTGCGGCTTCCGCAGCCCCGCCGGGGCGGCCGACCTGATGGCCGCGCTCGGCGTCCCCGGGCTGGACCCGCTGATCGACCTGCTGCGCTCCAAGCCGGAGGAGGAGGCGCTGGCCGGGGCGCTCGCCGCGGCGCTGGGCATGACCGACGCCGCGGGCCGGGCGACCGTCGAGGCCGTCGCCCGCGCCGTCACCGCCGCCGCCCCCGCCGACCCGACCGGCGCGCTGGCCGGGTACGCCTTCGCCGCCGCCGAGTACCCCGGCGACCCCGGGCTGATCGCCGCGCTGCTGTTCAACCACGTCCGGCTGCAGCCCGGCGAGGCGCTCTACCTCGGCGCCGGCCTCCCGCACGCCTACCTGCGCGGCACCGGCGTGGAGATCATGGCCAACTCCGACAACGTGTTGCGCTGCGGCTTCACCCCCAAGCACGTGGACGTTCCCGAGCTGCTCAAGGTGGTCCGCTTCCGCGGCGCCCTGCCCGAGGTGCTGCGCCCCGAGGCCGGCCCGGACGGCGAGCGGCTCTACCCGGTGCCGATCGACGAGTTCCGGCTCTCCCGCTACGACCTCGCCGACCGCCCCGCCACGCTGCCCGGCGACGCCCCGCAGATCCTGCTGTGCACCGACGGGACGGTCGAACTCGCCTCCGGCGGACGGACCCTGACGCTGCACCGGGGCGAGTCCGCGTTCCTGCCCGCGGACGGCGCCGCGACCCTGCTCACCGGCCCCGGGGCGACCGTCTTCCGCAGCACCGTCACGCTCGGCTGACCCGCCTCAGACCGGGTGGCGCGCCTGGTACGCCAGCCGCGCCCCCGCGTCCGCGCCGACGGCGGTGAGCAGCTCGTCCAGGGCCAGGAACCAGGACCAGCGCTCGCCGCCGCCGGCCCGCGCCAGGGCGGCGACCAGCAGGTCCTCCAGCTCCGGCACCCGCCCGTCCTTCCACACCTTGTCGGCCAGGCTGACCAGCAGGTCCTCGGGGCCGGAGGACGGACCCCAGTCGGCGTGCCCGGCCGCGAACCGGGCCAGCCGGGGCGCCACCCCCGCCGCCAGCAGCAGCTCCCGCCCGGCCGGCTCGTGCGCCGAACCCGGACCGGACAGCTCCGAGCGGTGCACCGCCTTCCCGACGTCGTGGGTGGCCGCCCCGAACAGCACCTCGGCCCGGTCGAAGGCCAGCTCCGGGCAGCGCTCCGCCGTCCAGTCCGCCAACCGCACCGCCACGTCGTGCACCAGCCGCAGGTGCGCCACCAGCCGCGGCGGAGCCGCCAACTCCACGAGCAGCGCGAGCACTTCGTCCGGCAGCGGGTACAGCTCCAGCTCCTCGTCCATGGCGGGCGACCCTACCCGACCGCGCTTAATCGCTTGACCGTGGCCGCACAGGACGGCTGCACTGTCCCGACGACCGAGACGGCGACCCCGGAAGGCGGCGGCAGTGACCGACATCAGGCCCAGCGGCGAGCAGGACCACCAGCTCTTCGTGGAGACCGTGCACGCCGCGTTCGGCCTGCTCCCCGACCCGCCCGGCGAGGACGGCACCGGCGTCTGGTGGTCGGCCTTCGAACCGGAGCGCGGCCTGCTCGCCCGGGACGCCGACGGGCGGGCGATCGGCACCGCCGGGGCGTACACCTTCGAACTCACCCTGCCCGGAGGGGCGTTGGTCCCGGTCTCCGGGGTGACGGCGGTCGGCGTGCTGCCCTCGCACCGGCGGCGCGGCGTGCTCACCGCGATGATGCGCCGCCAACTCGCCGACCTGCGGGCCCGCGGCGAGGTGCTGTCCGTGCTGCTCGCCTCCGAGGCGGTGATCTACCGCCGCTTCGGCTACGGCCCCGCCACCTACACCCGCGCCCTGACCGTGCCCCGGCACCGGGCCGCGCTCACCCCGCCCCGGGCCGGCCACGAACCCACCGGCACGGTCGAACTGCTGCGCCGCGAACAGGCGGTGGACCTGCTGGAGCAGGTCTACGACCGCTACCGGCGCACCCGCCCCGGCTCGGTCTCCCGCCCGCACCGCTGGTGGGCCCGCGGCGCCGGCCAGCCCCCGATCGCCCCCAAGCCCCGCTACGTCGCCCTGCACCGGGACGCCGACGGCACGCCCGACGGGTACGCCAGCTACGCGGTCGAGGACAAGCGCAGCCTGGTCGTCGACGAGACGGTCGCCGCCACCGACGCCGCGCACACCGCGCTGGTGCGCTACCTGCTCGGCCACGACCTGGTCCAAGAGGTGGTGTTCCGGCACGTCCCGCCGGACAGCCCACTGCCCTGGCAGCTCGTCGACTTCGGCGCCGCGCAGCCCGGCAAGCACACCGACTGGCTCTGGGCCCGGGTGCTGGACGTCCCCGGCGCGCTCACCGCCCGCGGCTGGAGCACCGACGGCACGCTCGTCCTCGACGTGGACGACCCGTTCCTCGGCGAGCACCACCGCCTCCTGCTGACCGTCCGCGGCGGCGAGGCCGAGTGCGTCCCCACCGACCGCGCGCCCGACCTCTCGCTGGACGTCAGCGACCTCGGCTCGATCCTGCTCGGCGGCACCGCCCCCGGCACCCTGGTCCGGGCCGGCCACCTGCGCGCCCACCACCCCGACGTCCCGGCCCGCGCCGACGCCCTGTTCCGCGCCGACCGCGAACCGCACTGCCTGCACTGGTTCTGACCGGCCCCGGACGGTCTCCCCGTCAGGTCACGTCCCGGGTCATGTCGACGAAGCGCGAGTAGTGGCCCTGGAAGGCGACGGTGATGGTCGCGGTGGGGCCGTTTCGGTGCTTGGCGACGATCAGGTCGGCCTCGCCGGCCCGCGGGGACTCCTTCTCGTAGGCGTCCTCGCGGTGCAGCAGGATGACCATGTCGGCGTCCTGCTCGATCGAGCCGGACTCGCGCAGGTCGGAGACCATCGGCTTCTTGTCGGTGCGCTGCTCGGGGCCGCGGTTCAGCTGGGAGAGCGCGATCACCGGGATCTCCAGCTCCTTGGCCAGCAGCTTGAGGTTGCGGGACATGTCCGAGACCTCCTGCTGCCGGCTCTCCGCCCGTCTCGACCCGCCGGCCTGCATCAGCTGCAGGTAGTCGATCACCACCAGCCGCAGGTCGTTGCGCTGCTTGAGCCGCCGGCACTTGGCCCGGATCTCCATCATCGACAGGTTCGGCGAGTCGTCGATGTACAGCGGCGCCGCACTGACCTCCGGCATCCGCCGGGCCACCCGCGTCCAGTCGTCGTCGGTCATGTTCCCCGACCGCATGTGGTGCAGCGCCACCCGGGCCTCCGCCGACAGCAGGCGCATGGCGATCTCGTTGCGGCCCATTTCGAGCGAGAAGATCACGCTCGGCAGGTTGTTGTGGATCGAGCAGGCCCGCGCGAAGTCCAGTGCCAACGTGGATTTGCCCATGGCCGGGCGGGCCGCGATGACGATCATCTGGCCGGGGTGGAGGCCGTTGGTGAGGGCGTCGAAGTCGGCGAAGCCGGTGGGGACGCCGGACATCTGGCCGGAGCGGGAGCCGATGGCCTCGATCTCGTCGAGGGCGCCCTCCATGATGTCGGCGAGCGGGGCGTAGTCCTCGTTGGTGCGCTGCTCGGTGACGGCGTAGATCTCGGCCTGGGCGGCGTTGACGATGTCGTCGACGTCGCCCTCGGCGGCGTAGCCCATGCCGGCGATGCGGGTGCCGGCCTCGACCAGGCGGCGCAGGACGGCGCGCTCGTGGACGATCTCGGCGTAGTACTCGGCGTTGGCCGCGGTGGGGACGGAGTTGACCAGGGTGTGCAGGTAGGAGGCGCCGCCGACCCGGGTCAGCTCGCCGCGCTTGGTGAGCTCGCCGGCCACGGTGATCGGGTCGGCGGGCTCGCCGCGGGCGTAGAGGTCGAGGATGGCGCCGTGGATGAGCTCGTGGGCGGGCCGGTAGTAGTCGGCGGGCTTGAGCACCTCGACGACGTCCGCGATGGCGTCCTTGGAGAGCAGCATGCCGCCGAGGACGGACTGTTCGGCCGCGAGGTCCTGCGGGGGGACGCGTTCGAAGCCCTCGCCGCCGAAGCCGCCCTCGCCGTCCCGGTCGCGGCGCTCGCCCTTGCCGGGGAAGCGGTCGCCGCCCTTGCCGCCGTCGCGCCGCTGGAAGCCGCCCGAACCGCCCGAGCCGCCCGAACCACCGGAGCCGCCCTCGCGGCCGCCGGAGCCACCCGAGCCGCCGGAGCCCGAACCGTCGCGGCCCGCCGGGGCGTTGGCGCGGCGGGTGACCGGCAGGCGGTCGCCCGGGACGTCGGGGAAGGCGTCCAGCGGGAAGGCGTCGTCGGACGGCTGCCAGTCGTCCTCGGGGGGCGGCGGGGCGTCGTGGTCGTCGTACTGGGGGCCGGTCACGCGTGTTCCCCGATCAGCGAGCGTGCGAGTTGGTGCGGGCCGGTCCGGTGACGTACCCGTCCTTCGGCTCCTGTCCTTCTTACGGTACCGAGCCGACAGCTCCCGCCCCGCGCGGGTCGGCCCTGAACGGCCGCCGGGTCCGGTCCGGGCCACGGTATCCACCGCCGGTGCGCCGGGAAAGTTATCCACAGGGCATGTGGATAACGACTCACAGCCTGTGGAGAACCCCGCCAAAGCTGTGCACAACCCTGTGGATAACCATCCAATCGCCCCAATGTCAACTCGCTGACCTGGGACTACTCCCCACTTAGCCTGTGCATGAGAAATTCTTCACACGACCAGGGGCGCCCCCGAAGAGGTGTTCGACACACTCTCCGTCCACAGCACGGGTAAGAGATCATATGGCTCTTCACCTCTTACCTGTGGATGAGTAGGCTGGGCCCATGCCCGTCAGGTCCCCCGCCACCGCCGAACGCCGCCGCCACGACCGGGAGATCCTCGCCCTGGCCGTCCCGGCCTTCGGCGCCCTGGTCGCCGAACCGCTCTTCCTGATGGCCGACTCCGCGATCGTCGGCCACCTCGGCACCGCCCAGCTGGCCGGCCTGGGCGTCGCCTCCGCCGCGCTCACCACCGTCGTCGGGGTGTTCGCCTTCCTCGCGTACGCCACCACCGCGGCGGTGGCCCGCCGGATCGGGGCCGGCGACCGGCGGGCCGCCGTCCAGCAGGGCGTCGACGGCATCTGGCTGGCCCTGCTGCTCTCGGCCGGCCTGGTGCTGCTCACCCTGCTGCTCGCCCCGCAGGCCGCCCGGCTGCTCGGCGCCTCCGCCACCGCCGCCCCGTACGCCGTCACCTACCTGCGGATCAGCGCGCTCGGGGTGCCCGCGATGCTGCTGGTGCTGGCCGCCACCGGCGTGCTGCGCGGCTTCCAGGACACCCGCACCCCGCTGCTGGTGGCGATCGGCGGCTTCACCGCCAACCTGCTGCTCAACCTGGGCCTGGTGTACGGCGCGGGGCTCGGCGTGGCCGGCTCCGCCTGGGGCACCGTGATCGCGCAGAACGCGATGGCCGCGGTGTACGTCGTGGTGGTGGTCCGCGGCGCCCGCCGGGAGGGCGCGACGCTGCGGCCGGACGCGGCCGGCATCCGCGCCTCGGCCCGGGCCGGCGGCCCGCTGCTGGTGCGCACCCTGAGCCTGCGCGCGGTGCTGCTGCTGGCCACCGCGGTGGCCGCCCACCTGGGCGACGCCGAGGTGGCGGCCCATCAGATCACCATGACGGTCTGGTCCTTCGTCGCCTTCGCGCTGGACGCGGTGGCGATCGCCGGGCAGGCCATCATCGGCCGCTACCTGGGCGCGGGCGACCTGCCCGGCACCCGGGCGGCGACCCGGCGGATGGTCGAGTGGGGCCTGGGCGCGGGCGTGCTGTTCGGGCTGCTGATGGTGCTGGGCCGGCCGCTGTACGTCCCGCTGTTCAGCTCCGACCCGGCGGTGCAGCACCAGCTGTCCACCGCGCTGCTGCTGGCCGCGCTGACCCAGCCGGTGGGCGGGCTGGTGTTCGTGCTGGACGGCGTGCTGATGGGCGCGGGCGACGGCCGCTACCTGGCCCTGGCGATGCTGGCCACCCTGCTGGTGTTCGTCCCGGCGGCGCTGGCGGTGCCCGCGCTGGGCCTGGGGCTGGCCGGGCTGTGGTGGGCGATGAACCTGTTCATGCTGGTCCGGGCCGCGTTCCTGGTCGGCCGGGTGCGCACCGGCCACTGGATGGTCACCGGCGCCGTCCGGTCCTGAACCGCGGGGGGAACGGCCGGAGGGGAACGGCCCGCCGGGAACGGCCGGAGGGCCGGACCCCGCGAACGGGGTCCGGCCCTCCGGACTGCTTGCTACTGCGCTCAGGCGGCGACGACGTTGACGTCGAGGTTGGCCTGGACGTCGGCGTGCAGCTTGACCGAGACCTTGTGGCTGCCCACGGTCTTGATCGGCGAGGCGATCGCGACGGCGCGCTTGTCCACGGCCGGGCCGCTGGCGGCCTTGATGGCCTCCACGACGTCGGCCTGGGTCACCGAGCCGAACAGGCGGCCGGCGTCGCCGGAGCGGACGGCCAGCTTGACCTGGAGACCCTCCAGCTTGGCCTTGACCTCGTTGGCGGCCTCAAGGGTCTGGATGGCGTGGATCTTCCGGGCGCGACGGATGGCGTCGACGTCCTTCTGACCGCCCTTGGTCCAGCGGATGGCGAAGCCGCGCGGGACCAGGAAGTTGCGGGCGTAGCCGTCCTTGACCTCGACGACCTCACCGGCGCTGCCGAGGCCGGGAACCTCGTGCGTGAGGATGATCTTCATTGTTCGGTCACCCTCTCTTAGCGCGTGGTGGAGGTGTAGGGCAGCAGGGCCATCTCACGGCTGTTCTTCACGGCCGTGGCGACGTCACGCTGGTGCTGGGTGCAGTTGCCGGTGACCCGGCGGGCACGGATCTTGCCGCGGTCGGAGATGAACTTCCGCAGCAGGTTCGTGTCCTTGTAGTCCACGTACGTGGCCTTGTCCTTGCAGAAGACGCAAACCTTCTTCTTCGGCTTGCGAGCAGGCGGCTTCGCCATTGTGTGCTCCGTTTAGTACGAGATCTGTCAGCATCGGCGGGCCCGCGGGGGGCCCGGCCGAGCACCGCTTAGAACGGGGGTTCTTCCGAGTAGCCGCCGCCGGAGTTTCCACCCCAGCCGCCGCCCTGGTTGGACGAGGGGGCGCTGGACGCCCACGGGTCGTCGGACGGGCCCTGGTTGCCGCCGCCGGAGTTTCCACCCCAGCTGCCGCCGCCCTGGTTGCCGCCGCCGCCGTAGCCGCCGCCACCCTGCTGGCCGCCGCCACCGCCGAAGCCGCCGCCACCGCCCGGACCGCCGGTCCGGTTGGCACGGGTGACCTTGGCGGTCGCCGAGCGCAGGCTCGGGCCGACCTCATCGACCTCGACCTCGAAGACCGTCCGCTTCTCGCCTTCCTTGGTCTCGTAAGACCGCTGGCGCAGTCGGCCCTGCACGATCACGCGCATGCCGCGCTGCAGCGACTCGGCCACGTTCTCCGCCGGCTGACGCCAGACGTTGCACGTGAGGAAGAGGCTCTCGCCGTCCTTCCACTCGTTCGTCTGGCGGTCGAAGGTGCGCGGGGTGGACGCGATGCGGAACTTGGCCACCGCGGCACCCGAAGGGGTGAAGCGCAGCTCGGGGTCGTCGACGAGGTTGCCGACGAGGGTGATGACGGTCTCGCCTGCCATGTGGTGATGACCTCTCGGAAAGGAGTTCTGCGGTGCTCGTCAGCGGTGTTCCACGTGGAACACCGGACGCGAGCCCTCCGGCGCGGACGCCGGGAGTGGGCTCAGTGGGTGTCCGGGCGCAGGACCTTGGTCCGCAGAACCGACTCGCTCAGGCTGAACTGGCGGTCGAGCTCCTTGACGACCTCGGGCGTGGCCTTGAGGTCGATGACCGAGTAGATGCCCTCGGACTGCTTGTTGATCTCGTACGCCAGGCGACGACGGCCCCAGGTGTCGACCTTCTCAACCTTGCCGCCGCTGGTGCGGACGACGTTGAGGAAGCTCTCGATCAGGGGGGAGACAGCGCGCTCCTCGACCGAGGGGTCGAGGATGACCATCACCTCGTAGTGACGCATGTGTAACCCACCTCCTTTGGACTCAACGGCCACGGCGTTTCCGTGGCAGGAGGGTTGTGCGCGTCGCACCGGTGGTCGCGGGCATGCGGAGCACGCCCCTACACCAGTGCAGAGGGGCCAGCCTACCGGGTGAGCCGACCGGCGGACAAAACAGTTGGCCGCCGGGGTTGTCACTTCGGTCACATCGGTCGCAACCTGGACAGACCGAACGTTCCCTCCCCCAGGAGGTGGGTCCCATGGCACAGGCCGCACCCAGGCCGCAGCAGCACCACCGGCCGCAGTTCACCCTCAACACCGACGGACACCCGCACCCGCGGGAGAACGCGCTGGTCGGCGTGACCGTCCTGCTCGGCGCGATCGCCTTCGTCACCTCGTTCTTCCACGGCCTGCACGTCCTGACCTCGTGGGCCGGCCTGATCGGCGTGATCACCGGCCTGACCGGCCTGTTCTACTCGGTGACCACCGCCGAGCGCTTCGCGGTGGTGATCGGCACCGGCGCCGCCGCGTTCGGGCTCTTCCTCGGGGTCGCGCACGGCGGGCTGTTCTGACCGGCGTGCGGTGACGGCCGGGCGCGGCGCGGGGCGGGCCCCGCGCCG